>JAVBYB010000271.1 GCA_030824255.1 bacterium | reverse complement strand
CGACCGCATCATCGCCTTCACGAAATTCCTGGCGGAGAACACGGTCGTCACCGTCACCCAGATTTCCGATCGCCGCATCGCCGCCAAGGCCTTCGTCAGCATCAATTCCGGCGGCCTGCCGCTCAAGCCGGAAGAGATCGTGAAAGGTCAGCTGATCGACCTGACCTCACCCCTGCCCGACGCCGACGAAGCCGCCAAGCGCATCCTCAATATCTGGAACGACATCCAGGACGATCTTGGTCCCGAAGGCTTCGACAGCTTCCTGCGCTCGGTGGACTTCATCGAGCGCCGCATGCCGCAATCTTCTGACTATTCGATCCAGCTGATGGAGCACATCCGCCGCTACTATCCCGGCCAGCAAGGCGTGCGCTGGGCCAGCGACCTGCTGCTGCAATATCGCTCCGCCTACAAATGGATACACGAGGAGAACAACGCCGAGATCGCCGATGGCGTCCACGCCAGCCTGCGCCGCCTCCAGCTCCTGAAGTGGGACCAGTGGCGCGCCTACGCCATGTTGCTCAAGATGCGCTCGCGCCCCGGCGATCTCGCCGCGCGCATCGATGCGCTGGATCGCATCTGCTTCGCCCTCACCGTCTCGACGCCGGACCCACGCCGCCTCGCCGAGATGATGGGCCGCCGCGTCGAGCGCTTCGCAAAAGGCACGTTCGGCCGCCAGGCGGGTTTCCCCTTCACGAGCGCGCAGCATGAGCGCCTCGTGCGCAATCTGTCCGGCCCCATGACCGAAAGTCCTCGCCGCTCCACCATCATGCGCTGGATCGAAGCCGCCATGCATGGCGATCGCGTCCCGCGCTACATCGTGGATGCCCGCTCTTCGATCGAGCACGTCTATGCGCGCAACCCGGAAGGAAACTGGATCGCCTTCGAGGATGGCCTCGAGTTCAATGAACTCGTGACCATCCGCGAGATGACAGGCAATCTGTGCGTGTTGCCGCAGGATGATCTTGGCAACGCCCCGTTCGAGGAAAAGCGCAAAGCCTATTCCCGCTTCCGCAGCCGCTTCGCCAACGAGATCGCCAAGTCGAAGATCTGGACGCCGGATTCCGTGCGCGACCGCACGAAGCGCATCACCGACGCAACGCTGAAATTCCTCAATCTCGAGGTCACGGGCTGACGGCTACTCTCCGGGATCGGCCCCGAACTCCGCGACAAGCTGCGTCATGAACGCATCGCGCTCGCCAGACAGCGCCGCCCCTTCGCCGCCGCTCGTCGCCATGCTGGCAAAAAAATAGATGAACGTCCGCGCCTTGCGATACGCCTCCAGCGCGCCAGCCTTGTCGTTGCTGGCTTTCAGCCGGTTCATCCGCATGCGGTAAAGGTCGGCGGTCACCTCTGCGAAATGGAGGTTCGGAACGCTGGTCTTGATAAGCGCTTCCGCCGCATCCAGCTGGTTGTCAGCTTCCAGCCGTCTGGCGGTCAACCACCACTCCGGCTTGCCCGCATCATCCGCGTCCATGCCCCGTCCCTTCCAGCCCGTCCCTGAATCCTCTAGTCAGGTCCCGGCGCCATGTGAAGCGGCGGCAAGGGGACGGGCGACGCAAAATGGGGATTCTCGCGGCGCTCGGCCTCGGCGGAATCAACAGGGGGTCCATCCCCGGCGGCGGCACAGTCATCGTGCCGACGCCCTACAAACAGCGCACCACGCCAGACACACGCTCGGACGATGGCCGCGCCCTCATCGCCTATCGGAAGCTCCATTCAACCATGGCCGGTACGACCGAATGCAACGGCATGATCGCCGTCGCGCTGCCATCAGAGGTCGGCAAGCTTGGCGATCTTGTCGGCACAGGCCGCGCAAACCTCACCACGCGCTGGGCCTTCGCCAACGAGTCCGAAGGCCGCTGGTATGGCAAGCCCGAACGATGGGCCGAAGTCGCAAGACAAGGTCCGAATGGCGAGGAGCTCGTGGGCCCGCTGAAAGTCCACACCGTCGGCTGGCGCGTCTACGACGATCCCGCCTGCCTCTACGCCGTCAACGACAGGCGCGGCGTCATGATCGCCATCTGGATCCTCAACCGCCACGGCGGCGAGACACGCGCGCGGCGATACGCAGGGCGCATCGCCGCCTCGTTCGCTGCATAGTCCCTATTTCTGTGTCGCCGCAACGCGTGCGTTGTTGATCTCTTTCGCGGCCTTGTACGCCGGCCGCCCACGCAGGCGTTCCGCATACGCCTCGAATGCGGGCCGAGACGGCATCGACTTGAACATCAGGCCCCAGTCCACCGTGCTGCCGACATAAACGTCCGCCGCCGTGAACTGGTCGCCGCACACATACTGGCGATCCGACAGCATCGCCTCCAGCGTGCCCACCGCCGCATCGAACGACCCGAACCCCGCCATGCCATCGCGCCCTTCCGGCACGCTCCAGCCCAGCGCCTTGGCCGTCACCGCCTGCTCGATCGGCCCCGCCGAAAACAGCACATAGCGATAATAGTCCCCGGCCTTCTCAACGGGCGGCTTCAGCTTCGCCTCGGGAAACGCGTCAGCGAGATAAAGACAGATCGCCGCCGCCTCTGTCACCACGACGCCGTTGTGCCGGATCGTCGGAACCTTCCCCATCGGGTTCACGGCCAGGAACTCCGCGCTCTTGTTGCCTGCCGGCCCCCAATCCAGCCAGTTGATGGTGTAAGGCTGGCCCAGCTCCTCGAGCATCCAGTGCGCGATTTGCCCGCGGCTCATCGGGTTCGTCCAGAATTCGATCATGCGTATCCTCCAGCACGTCGCGACGATGCGCCGGGCGCCGCCGCGCGACAAGTCCGCTCGCGCCATCCCTCCCGCCGGGGATG
>JAVBYB010000250.1 GCA_030824255.1 bacterium | reverse complement strand
AGCTGACGCCGGAAGCGTTCGCGAAAGTGGCGCAGGGCGATGACGATGGCGACCTGATGGCGACGCTGGATGTGATGGGCGGGGCGGACAAGGCCTGCGCGGCGCCGGCGGGCTGAGGTCTGCGCTCTCGACGATCAGATCACTCCGCCGCGACAGCTTGTTGCGGCGGAGTTTTCTTTTTCGCGGGGAGGCCCGGCGTGCCGGCTTGTTCGGGATGTGCGGCGAGGTAGGCAGCTTTCAGTTCCGATGAGCGGGAGTGATTGCCGTCTGGCGACCAGCCGGGCTTGTTGACGAAGCGGCCGGCCCAGCGCCAGGGGCGGAGGCCGTCGCTGGCGCAGTCACGCAGCAGGCCGAAGAGTTCGCCATAGGCGACACGGATGGGATTGAACGTGTTGATCGGCTTCACCGTGCCGTAGATCGGCTTGTCGGACTCGAGCTCAGGTACGAAGCTGCCGAACATCCTGTCCCAGATGATGAAGACGCCGGCGAAGTTGGCGTCGAGATAGCGCGGGTTGGTGGCGTGGTGGACGCGGTGATGGGAGGGCGTGTTCATCACGGCTTCGAACCAGCGCGGCATACGGCCGATCGCCTCGGTGTGAATCCAGTACTGGTAGACGAGGTTCACGCCTGCCGAGACAGCAATGAAGGCGGGATGGAAGCCGAGCAGCACGAGCGGGGCGCTCATGATGATCTGGCCGGTCATCGGGCCGAACCACGGTTGGCGCAGGGCCGTGGTGAGATTGTAGTGTTCGGACGAGTGGTGCGTGTGGTGCTCCGCCCACCAGAAGCGGACGACGTGCGCGAAGCGGTGCTTCCAGTAATAGATCAGGTCGTAGGCGACGAAGACGATGAGGAAGCTCCACCACGTCACGGGGATGTCGATCAGGCGATACGGCCAGAACAGCATCAGGAACCAGAGGCCGATGGAGGCGAGCAGCGTGTCAACGGCGACGCTGCCGAGGCCCATGCCGATGGAGGTGAGCGCGTCCTTCGTCTCGTAGCGGCCCTTCGCGCGGCCAGCCTTCACCGCCCACCATTCAACAATGAAGGTGACCAGGAAGAACGGGATCGCGATGACGGTCGGCTTCAGGAAGTCCATAGGCGCAGACGTCTCACGCGGCGGCGGCCAAGGGAAGATGGCGCCGCAGGGGCAGTCTGCGGCTAGTGCGCCAGACGTTCGCTGATGCCGGAGAAGATCTTGCGCGAGAATTCTTCCTCGTTCGTGCCGGTGATCTGCATCTGCGAGACTTTTTCCGTGTCGACGTAGACGCGGGAGGAGGCGTCGGTGACGGGCGAGATCACGACGCGGCCAACTTCGCCCCAGCTCCAGGCATCGAGGCTTTTCTGGAAATTGAGGATGGTGGAGCCGGCCTGCTCGCGGACATTATTGGCGCCGAGGCTGAGGGCCAGCAGGGTCTGCTTGGCGGCTTCGGCAACGCGCGGGGCGGGGGCGGCGAAATCCATTGATGTGCCAGAATTCAGCGGGCGGGCATCCAGCGTGGCGCCGGTGGCACAGGCGGTGAGCGCGGAGGCGGCGGCCAGAAGGATGAAGGCTCTGCGGATCATGATGTGTCCCCCTGGTCATCTGAAGTGTCGCGAAGATGCCGGGGCCAGAAGCCAAGTCAACTGCGATGGGATGGATTGACCGCGGGCGGGTCGCAGCGGGAGAGTGGGCATAACGGTTGGAAAACGAACCGGCAGGGAGAGAGCATGCGCAAGTGGACGGTGGCCGTACTGGCGGCGGTGTCGGTCGTGGCGATGGCGCCGGGCGCGCTTGGGCAGCAGAACCAGGCCAACCAGTCAGCGGCGGCGGTGCGAGGAGCGGCGCCCGTCACCCTGGCAGTTGGCGCGCAGGAAGTGTTTGCGACGACGCGCGATGGCGTGAAGCTGGCGGGCAATCTCTATCTGCCCGACGGCAAAGGTCCGTTCCCGTGCATCGTGACGCGCACGCCTTATGGCAAGGACGAGATGTATGCTGATCCGCGCGGCGCCGAGGGCTATACCAAGGCGGGCTACGCGTTCCTTGTGCAGGACACGCGTGGGAAGGGGCGGTCGGAGGGGTTCTACCAGGCGTTCGTGAATGACCGCGACGATGGCTATGACACGATCGAGTGGATGGCCAAGCAGGACTGGTGCAACGGCAAGGTCGGCATCACGGGCGGGTCGGCGATGGGGATCACCGGCAATCTTGCTGCTGTGTCGAACCCGCCGCATCTGGCGGCGGCTTTCGTGATCGTGGCGCCGACATCGCTGAAGGCGGCGAGCTTCATCGGCGGGGCGTTCAAGCAGAAGGATTCCGGCGACTGGAGTCGCGACCAGGGCGTCGCCGAGGACGTGATCGCCAAGAACGCGGCCAGCTATCCTTCAAGCGCCGAGTACGCGGCGCTGGATATCCAGCGCAACGCCGAGTTCATCGACATACCGATCTACAATTATGGCGGCTGGTACGACATCTTCAACGAGGGCAGCGTGCGCAACTTCATGCACCTGCAGCACAAGGGCTCGAAAGGCGCGCGCGGCAACCAGAAGCTGGAGATGGGTCCGTTCGGCCATGGCGAGCTGTCAGGCGATCTGGAGTATCCGGGCACGGCGGGCATTCGCGGCAATGCGACGGAGATCCGCTGGTTCGATTACTGGCTGAAGGGGGTCGACAACGGCATCATGAACGAGCCGCCGGTGAAGGCTTACATGATGGCTTCAGCGCGCAAGGGCGCGGTGAGCGAAAAGAACCGCTGGATGACGTTCGGCGACTGGCCGCCAGCGCCGCAGACGGTGGACTACTATCTCCATGCGAATGGCACGCTTT
>JAVBYB010000385.1 GCA_030824255.1 bacterium | reverse complement strand
GAGGAGAAGCGCCGCGCCTCCACCAGTCTTGATGCCGAAGCAGCCGCCGCACGCGCCAGCGCGAAGAAGCTCGCCGATGAAGCCGCAACCCTGCGCGATCTCCTCGCTAGCCTCGCCAGGTCCGCCCCGCCGCGCCCATCGGTAAAGCCGCCCGCCAGCAAGTCATCCGCCGCCACAAAACCTCCGGCCGCAAAGCCTTCCACAAGCGCCGCTGCGCCCAAGCCCGCCACAGTCGCTCCGCTCTATCCCG
This sequence comes from bacterium, assembly GCA_030824255.1. Classification (GTDB taxonomy): domain Bacteria; phylum Pseudomonadota; class Alphaproteobacteria; order Caulobacterales; family Hyphomonadaceae; genus UBA7672. Next base: position 2,562 of record JAVBYB010000385.1, on the reverse strand, counting down.
TGGTGGGCGTCCCGCTGCGACGTTTCGGCAGAACCATCGACGGACAGAAACAGGAAGGCCTGACGCTCAACGCCCGCCCCGGCGCAACCGTGATAGCGCCGCTCGACGCCCGCGTGCAGTTTTCCGGCCCGTTCCGCACCTATGGCCAGATGACCATTCTCGATGTGGGGGGAGACGTGCTGGTCGTGCTGTCTGGCATGGACGGGCTTTATCCCGAGGCGGGACAGTGGGTTCTCGCTGGGGAACCCATAGGCCGCATGTCTGACAGGAAGTCGCCCTCTCCGGAACTTTATCTGGAGGTAAGGAGAAAGGGTCAGCCTGTTGACCCGGAAACTTGGCTTGGCCGCCGTGGCTGAGCATTTCCGGGCTCACGCAGCCTTGCTGCGGTTTGATGCGGAAACTGCATCGCGCGGCGTCAATGCATGTTGAACTTCGCAAAGATGGCGTCAAAGTAACGGGTGGATATCGGGACGATGACAGAGGAGCAGCGCAGCATGCGCAATTGGTGGTTGGCCCCGATCGTTGGCGCCGGTCTTGTCGCCGCAACGGTCGGCTTCACAGCCTTTGCCTTCCCCAACAACACGCAGTCCGCCAAGAAGGCCGAGGTCTTCCAGCAGCTGGATCTCTTCGCTGACATCTTGGCGAAAGCGCAATCCAACTACGTCACCGAATTTGACTCAACCGAGGCGATCGAAGCGGCCATCAACGGCATGCTCGCGTCGCTGGACCCGCACTCTTCCTATCTCGACCCGGACGACTTCAAGGACATGCAGACGCAGACGTCCGGCGAGTATGGCGGACTCGGCATCGAGGTCACCGCGCAGGATGGCTTCGTCAAGGTTGTGTCGCCGATGGATGGCACGCCCGCCTCGCGCGCCGGCATCAAGTCCGGCGACTTCCTTACGGCCATCGACGGCAAGTCGATCGTCGGCCTGCCGCTGAACGACGCCGTGAAGCAGATGCGGGGCGCAATTGGATCTGCGATCAATGTCACTGTGGTGCGTGAAGCCGTCGAACCGTTCGACGTCTCGCTTACCCGCGAAGTCATCCGCCCTGAAGTCGTGAAGACCAAGGCTGTCGGTGATGTCGGCTATCTGCGCGTCACCACCTTCAACGAGCAGACAGTGAAGGCGCTCGACGCCGGCCTTGAGAAAGTTCGCAAGGACGTGAAAGGCGGGCTGAAGGGCCTCGTGCTCGATCTGCGCGACAATCCGGGTGGCCTGCTTGAGGCCTCGATCGAAGTCTCGTCGCGCTTCCTCAATGGCGGCGAAGTGGTATCCACCCGCGGCCGCCGCGAGACGGACCAGCGCCGCTACAACGCTGTGCGCGTGAACCGCTTCCCGGATGTGCCGATCGTCGTGCTGATCAATGGCGGCTCGGCTTCCGCCGCCGAGATCGTCGCCGGCGCCCTGCAGGACCGCAAGCGCGCCGTCGTTCTGGGCGTCACCTCGTTCGGCAAGGGTTCGGTGCAGACTGTCCTGCCGCTCGGCCCGGGCAAGGGCGCAATGCGTCTCACGACCTCGCGCTACTATACGCCGTCCGGCCGCTCCATCCAGGGCGCTGGCATCGAGCCTGATTTCGAAGTCGCGCCGGTCCGCCTGTCGGACAAGGACATCGAGGACCTGAAGACGCGCGCTGCGCGTTTCTCGGAATCGGCCCTGCCGCACGCGCTGGAAAACGACCAGGGCGCCGAGCGCAAGCCGCCGCACGTTCCGGCCGACATGCCGCCGGAAGGCTATACTGGCGAGGACTACCAACTCGATCAGGCTGTCGCGCTGATCCGCGCCGGCAAAGCTTCGCCTGGATCAACCAATATGGTTCAGGCCGCTCCCGTTCCGGCAACGCCGTAAGCGAAACCCCAGCGTCAAATCGGAAAGGCCCGGCTATCACGCCGGGCCTTTCTGTTTTTTGGTCAGGCGCATTCCTACCGAAAATTATTAAATTCAGGGCGTTACGCCGCGCGCGCGGCGAAATCGTCGCGGCGGCATTACCGCGTTCTTAACGATGCCAGACGCAAAATCGCCCTTCGGTCGGGGCAATCGTGAGGACTTCATGTCTGCGTCGCGCATTTCGGACGGTTCGGCCATTCGTACCGGACTCAGCCACGTCGCGCTCAGCCTGATCGCGTTCGGCGCCGTTGGCGCCGGCACGGTCGGCGCTGTCTATGTGTTCGGTGATGAAGCAGCAGCGGCGCCGCGCGTCGAACTCGCGCTCTACACCGAGCAGGATGGCCCGCCACCACTCCTCAAGAACCGCTCGCCGCTCGAAGCGCTTGATGCGCATGGCGAAGGCGAAACGCCGAGCCTCGGCGTCGAATACGAGGACGGCATGCTCGCCGAAGGCGGCGAAGCGACGATGACCGTCACCGAGATCGCCTCCAACGCCGGCCCCGCGCCGAAAGGCCTGGCGCGCGCACCGATCTCAGGCTTCGTCGACCGCACGGCCGCCGGCGACCTGCCGAAGATCGCCTCCGACGGCCGGACGCCCGCGCAGGCGTATGCCCGACCCTTCCACAGCGCGTCCACGGCGCCGCGCATCTCGCTGATCGTCGGCGGCCTCGGC
>JAVBYB010000192.1 GCA_030824255.1 bacterium | reverse complement strand
GTTATCGAGCGCGGCCTGCAGCGTGGGCGCTATGTGCGAGGCATCCGCATAGCGCGTGAGATCCCGGGACACCACGACGAGCGTTCCATCCCGGCCGTTCTTGAGGGAAGCTAGCTTCATGTTCCGCTTGTAGGACGCGCGCGCGGGAGAGGCAAACACCTCACGTGAAAAGAAATGTTTGTGCGCGTGAACACGAATTTCCCCGCCCATCCTCCCCAAACATGGAGACGGACAGCCGGGGAAAGACGCATCATTCGAATCGTCAGTTCTGTGCGATGGCGCAGTCGGTGAAGGCCATGCGGCCGCGGGCGAAGCGGATGACGGTGGGCGTGTCACCGCCGCCGGATTTCGCGAAGGTCTGCATCCCGTCTGTGTAGGTGTCGACGCCCGGCTCGGACGTGGGGCCGGATTCGAGCTTCGGAAGCTCGACCGTGCTGGCGCCATCTGCGCTGACGAGGGCGGCATGGGTGTCGAGGAAGGCGACACGGAAGGTTTCGCCTCCGCAGTTGAGGTTGATCGTGCCGATGCGGCCGCCGCTGGTGTCGCCGAGCATGGGCGGAGCGGGCTCTGCAGCCGGCGCCACGTCGACCGGGGCGGTCGGCGGCACGGGGGCGGCAGGCTCTCCACCGCCGCAAGCGGCGAGCAACAGCGCAGACATGGCAGTCGCTATGACAAGGCGCATCGTGAAATCCTCCATGCGGCGGGCGCAAGAATCCCCATCAGGTTGTCCATACGTCATTCAGGACGCAGGCGCATCCATCAGGAAAGTATGCGCGGAAGCAGCGCGGGCAAGCTACTGCGCGGACTCAACAAGATCGGCGTCGAGGACCTGATCCGGCGCGATGAGCTTGAAGGTGGGTGCGGGCCAGACGCTGGAGAACAAGGCCTGCATTTCCAGCGGGCCTGTGCCCGGCGTGAACAGCGCGGGACGGCCGTCGATCTGGCCGCGCTCGATACCGGCGATGCGAATGCCGCTTTCGACGTTGATCAGCTTGTACTCGAATTTCGGATCGGCATTGCGGGCGAACATCTTGAGGAGTTTGGGCCGCTCCTGCCGCACCACCACGACGCGGGTGATGAGGCTTTCGGGGATGATGGTGGCGACGCCGAACGTCCAGGTGATGGCGGGTTCGGGGGCTGCGCCGGGCGTGGGCAGGACCCAGACGATCTTCGGGACGAAGAGGCCCTCGCCTGCTTCGGCCTGAAGCTGGGCGCGGCTGTAATTCCAGGCCCATGCCGCTTCGATGCGCACAGGATCGGCGGAGGCGGGGCGTGGGATGCCCTGCTTGGCCATGACTTTGAAGGCGGTGAGGTTGCCGTGGTTCCAGCCCTCGAGAAAACCTTCACGCGAATAGGGCCCGTCGCCCATGCGCTGGGGATCGTTTATGCGGCTGGGGAAGCGCGCAAGGAAGGCGGCGACTTCCAGTTCGGCTTCGAGGCCGAATGTGTGGGGGCGGAAATAGTTGATGCTGAAGGCGACGCAGGGGCCGTTCGGACCCTCGCTATCTTCGCCCTGCTCGGGATTCTCATCGATGTGGACCGTGAAATAAACGCCGGTCTCGTCGTTAGAATAGAGGTCGTCCTTGTAGTGCGAGCGCCCGGCAAACCATGCGGCAATGGCATCGGCATCGAATGCGTCGGGATACAGATAAAGATCGTAACTCAACTGCCTACTCGCTCGTCTTCCAGCTGTTGACGTAGTCCGGATTTTCCATGGCTTCGGCTTCGGGGCCGACATCGAGCGGATCGCGCGTGTCGATCATGACGGCGTACTCGTCCGTCATCGGTTTGTCCTGCACCAGCATCTTCTTGAGCGCTTTCGGATGCGGGCCGTGCGTGAAGCCGGAGGGGTGGAATGTCATCATGCCGGCCTTGATGTTGTCGCGGCTGAAGAAGTCTCCAGCGTGGTAGAACAGCACTTCGTCGAAATCATCGTTGTTGTGGAAGAAGGGGATCTTGATCGCGCCGGGGTCTGTCTCGAACGGGCGCGGGGCGAAGGTGCAGACCACGAAACGATCCGAGAGGAAGGTGGTGTGGACGGATGGCGGCAGGTGATAGCGGTGGGACACGACGGGGCGGATGTCGCGCACGTTGAGCTTCACCGGCGCGAGATCGCCGTGCCAGCCGATCGCGTTCAGTGGATTGTAGGGATAGGTGACGGTGGACACCTGCCCGCGCTTCTTGATGTGTACTTTCCAGGGGTTGGTGTTGTTCGCCGCGTGAAGATGGATGTCGTTGATCTTCGGGTGTTCGAGCAATGCCGGATCGAAGATGGCGTGTGGGCCCAGCAGGCCGCGATCCGGCAGCGTGAAATGCGCGTTGGTGGCTTCGATGGTGAGGATGGCGAAGCCGTCTGACGTGTGCTTGTCGAGCGTCCACATCGCGCCGCGCGGCAGATAGACATAGTCGCCCTGCTCCACAGTCATGTGGCCCCAATCGGTGTGGAGATGGCCGAAGCCTTCGTGGATGAAGAGCAGCATGTCGCCATCGGCGTTGCGGACGAGTCCCTCCATCGCCTGGTTACGCCAGAAGCGGATTTCGGTGTGCTTGTTCTGCAGGATGACAGGCGCATCCCACGGCGTATCGGTCCAGCTGTGATCCTTCACGAGATCGAACGCGCGCGGGCGCAACGGACCCTCGAAATTGATCCAGCCGGTCGGCGGCTTCGGATGATGAAAGAAGGCTGCGGGGCCGAAGAAGCCTTCCTTCGACATCTCGCGCTCGTATGTGCCTTCGGGAAGATCCGCATGGGCCTGCTTCGAATGCCTGCCCTCGGCGCCCTGCACGGGGATCCACTTGCCTTTGGTCATCTAA
>JAVBYB010000214.1 GCA_030824255.1 bacterium | reverse complement strand
GACGGGATTGGCGTACTGGTCATGCGTGATGACGATGCGGGCGAGCGCCTCCGCGCCGACGATCTGGCAGGTGCGCATGCACACCTTTGCCTGAAAGAATGGGATGAGATTGCCGCGATCAATGGCGGCGTCAAGCACGGCTGGCTCGGCCAGAGCGAAGCTCGCGACGGGAGCACGCCTGGCGGGCGCCGTCCGTGCGAGCACATCTTTCAAGGCTTCAAGCGTGATCGGCTTGCGGATCGAGCCGATGATGTCGAGGCCCTGCATCTTTGCGAGCTTGGCGACGGCCTCGATGACGGACGCGTCTTCGCCGGAGACGATCACCACCTTGCCAGCGAATTTGCGATCCGACAGCGAGCGGATAAGGCTGACGCCATCATGGGCGGGCATGTTTAGGTCGCACACGATAAGGTCCGGCTTGAGGCCGCCATCGAGCTGGGCCAGCGCATCGAGACCGTCTTCGGCCATGGCGACGTTCGCGACGCCCGCATCGAGAAGCAGGTCTTCCGTGAGCGCGCGGAAGACTGGATCGTCATCAACGAGGAAGGCCTGGGCATAGCTCATGCGTGGCTCACCGAAACGGCAGAAGGCGGCGCAGCGCCGGCCAGATACGAAAGGGCGTGAAGATGGTCCGTCATGTCAGCCGCCTTTTGCGAGGCGCACGACGGGGCGCGACTTGTTTCCAACACCGTCGGGAACTGGAATTGCGCTGTGCTCGTAGTCGGTATTGAGAACAAGCTCGGGACCGTCCTTCATGTCGAACTTGCGCGCTATGATGACGGTGTAGTCCGACTTGTCCGCGAGCGGCTTGGTGGAGTTGATCTCCAGCGTGTTACCTGGAAGATAGATCGTGCCGACCAGGTTGCGCGCATCATTGCTGGCGATGATGTGAGGGAATTTGAAGAGCACGTCACGGTCCTCGAAGAACATCATTCCCGCCATATCTCCCGACTTCGGCGCGGTCAGCGAGATTGTTGTGGTCGGCGCGAACTGAATCGTGGAGAGACCAAGGGCGCCGGTTAGATAGAAGCCGACATTCTGGCCCACCAGCTTGCCGCCATTGGCGACGACGAGGCCGCCATTGTTCAGGATGTAGGTTCCAGGCTTCAGCGTGACGTCGCCGCCGATGATGTTGATGCCGCCACAATAGACGCCGGGTTCGAGCGTTGTCTTGCCCGTCACGAGAATACCTGGCGCGAGATTGCCGACGAGATCGCCGCCAACAATGTCTGCGAGCAGGTTTTTCTTCTTCAGCGCTTCGCCGCTCAGAATGCCGCCGATGAGGCCGCCCTTCCCCAGCAACTCCTGCAGGCTCAGCAGTTTGCCATCCTTGCCGAGAAGATCCGAGCCGAGGATGCTTCCCGAGCCGAGGATGTTGTTGCACGTCAGCAGGCCGACATTCGGCTCAGGCCTGTCGCGCAAGGGATCTGTCAGCGGCGGGCAGTCTTCGATGGGTGCATTGGGCGATACGGCGGACGTGGCGCCGGAGACGCCGCCTGCAACGCAAACGAGATCAGCCTTCACGCGCGCGGAGTTCGCGAGGCGCAGTGAGGATGGAGAGCGCGAGTTCGAATATATCGCGCATTTCTCTGCGGTGACGCGCGCCTTGTCGTGCATTTCGAGCGTGGACGGTTCGCTGGTCGACAGGCCAACCATGCAGACATAGCCGCCGCCGGAGATCTCGGCGGTGGCCTGCACTGTCACCGATTTTGTGTTCTGCGCGATGGGACCGGGGAAATAGGTGCGAGGCGCAGCACGCACAGTCACTTCGACGGCCTTGCCTTTCTCGACAATGCGAGCCGAGGTCTGTTGCGCGGTCTGCATGTAATTGGCGCTGACAAAGCTTTCGGCGACAGCGGTGACGCGGCCATCAGTACCCTTGAAGACGACAAGTTCCTGCGCAGCGGCGATCGCGGCGCGATCTGCCACGCCCTGCAACTGATGCTTCTGATTCGACAGCGACATGTAGTCGACGATGCCGCCGACAATAAAAGCTGCGATGGTCATGAGCCCCGCGGCCCACAACATCATCGATCCCTTCGAGTCTGACCCGAAGCTGCGCACCAAGGCTCCTGCCGCGCGGAACCCGTCCCCCGACGCTCCGCTTCCGGGATCATCTACCCATCTTGGGTTAAACGCCCCGTTTATGTTTGCTAGTAGCTGCGCGTGCTTGGCAGCAGGACATGATTAACCGGTCTGTCAGGCGGTCCTGAGAGACTGGACGCTCCAATTCGGGCGGGGCGCATGACGTCTTTCAAGGTTCCATTCCGGCAATCGCTGGGCTTCAGGCTGTCCCTCGTCATTGCGGCGGTCATCCTCGCGGCGGTGATGTCCGTATCCGCAGCGGGCGCATTCAGGGACCTACGACAGGCAGCGGATGCGCGGGCGGAAACGCTGACGGCGGCGACGTCTGCCTATGCGGCCGCCATGGCCGAGCCTCTGGCGAGCAACAATCGCGCGGCGGCGTTCGAGCATATGCGCGGCATGCAGAATGTGCGCTCGATCATCTACATGGCCGTCGAGGACATTGACGGCGCAGTGTTCGCGCAGCTTGGCGCCGGTGCGAACATTCGTGGCAAGACGGCGGACCTGCGGACGCTGAGCGAGCTGGACCTGCTGAACATGGATCGCGGGTCGGTGAGCCTGCCGATCGTGAAGGGCGGCGAGACGATCGGATCGCTGGTGGCGCTGGCCGATATCAGCGATCTGCGGAACGATCTCTATGCGACGCTGGCGTGGACGGTGATGGCGGCGCTGGTCGCTATCGTTGGCAGCATGGCCATGGCGCAGGTACTTGTCGCGCGGATGACGAAGCCGATCCGCGA
>JAVBYB010000299.1 GCA_030824255.1 bacterium | reverse complement strand
CGGCGGATTTCTCTGGACGTTCTGCGGCGCTGCTGAAGCACGCGCGGCTGACATGCGATGGCGATACGCTGTCGCTGAAAGTGTCACCGCCTTATCGTGCACTGGTGTCGGAGTCTGTCGAGCGGCGCCTTGAGCAGGCGGCGGATGAACTCGACATGGACTATTCGCTGACGACGTAGGTCCGCACAAAGGCGGCGCTTGCGCGCGGTTTTCCATTCAGGGCTGCATCCCGCCTACGCGGCAAGCGCATCTACTTTGCAGCCGCTTCCAGCTCGGTTATGCCTCTCGGCAGATCAGGCCGGATAAAGCGCGGCGTGCTCGGCCGCGTATGGCGCGTAGGAGTCCTTCAGCGTTGCCTGGTTGAGGAGCATGGAGGCTATGGCCTTCGTGGCGCCGGGGCGGAAGAAGGACGTACGGGTCCAGTAGCTTTCGGTGCGGCGGCTGCCGGTGAGGGCTACGATCTCGCGTTCGATCTCATAGTCTTCCCCGATGAAGAGCGGGCCGTCGATGAGGCGGATTTCCTGATCGGCGTAGAGGCCGACGGCGGGGCCCTTGATGGGGAGCGCGTCCTGCCGGGCGATGTATTGCGCGAGGACGCTGATCATCTCGAAGGGGATCAGGCTGCGGCCGAAGGGGTTGTCGCTGCCGGAATACCACGCGGAGGGTTCGGTGATCTTCGCGAGCTTCTCGTTGTGGGAGAAGGGGTAGAGGTCGCCCATGTTCTGGTCGGCGTCCATGCGTACGCGGGTGCGCTTCGTGCGGTAGCCGACCTTCAGATCGCGCAGGATGACGGGCTGTTCGAGGGGGCCGAGTTCTGCAAGGCGGCGGTCAAGCGCGCTGGGCGGGGCGTGCGCGCCGACGGAGGCGGTGCCGCGCAGGACTTCCGTGCCATCGCGCTTCTGCGCCCAAATGGTCGCGTGGTCTTCGCCGGGCTCGCGCTCGATGAAGGCGCGGACTTCCTCGCCCTCCATCACCATGTTGCGGTAGTGCGCCGAGAGGCAGCCTTCGCGGAGGAAGCGTTCGCCCCAGATGGCTTCGCCGAGCGGGGCGAACTGGCTGTAGTGGGTGGGGCCTTCGATGGGGCCGGCCTTGAATCCGAGCTTCTGCGCCATGGCGTCGTCGTGCAGGGAGAGGTGGTTGTCGTAGGTCTGGTGGAGAAGCATGTTCACGGGCTTGCGCCACGGGCCGGCGAGGACCTGGCCGATGGTTTCGAGCGGGGTGTCGAAGGCGCGTGCGGACATGGCGGTTCTCCCTGCCGCGACTATCGCGCGCGGGGATGGAGTGGCGCAAGGCCGGGAGGACGCCTACATTCGGTGAGGCAAGGAGACCCAGCATGACCGCACCGCTTCGCATCGACTTCGTTTCCGACGTGGCCTGTCCGTGGTGCGTTGTCGGGTTGAGGTCATTGCAGAAGGCCCTGGACGCTGTTGGTGAAAAGGCCGCGGGGGTGGAGATCCATTTCCAGCCGTTCGAGCTGAACCCCGACATGGCGCCCGAGGGGGAGAACACGACCGAGCATGTGGCGCGCAAGTATGGGTCGGACGCGGCGCGGTCTGCGGCGGCGCGCAATGCGATCAGCGAGAGCGGTGCGGCGCTGGGGTTTGATTTCAATTACACTTCCGAGAGCCGGATCTGGAACACGTTCGATGCGCATCGCCTGCTGCACTGGGCGGGGATCGAGGGGCGGCAGCTGGAGATGAAGGAGGCGCTGTTTGCGGCCAACTTCACGCAGCAGAAATCGACGAGCGATCATGATGTGCTGGTGGGGGCGGCGGAGGCGGCGGGGCTGGATGGCGCGAAGGCGCGCGAGGTGCTGACGTCCGGAGCCTATACGGTGGAGGTGCGGGCGGAGGAGGCGCTGTGGCGCAATCGCGGGATCAATGCGGTGCCGTCGGTGATCTTCAACGGACGGTGGATGATCCAGGGCGGGCAGCCGCCGCGCGTGTTCGAGCAGGCGATCCGTCAGATCCTGGACGGGACGGCAGCTGAGGCGCGGACCTAAGGCGTCAGGAACAGCGTGCGTTCGCGGGCGCGGCGGTTGGCGAGGGCTTTCATCACGACGCCGTTCATGCGGTTCCAGAGCAGGAAAGCGTTGGCGGCGCCCAGGCGGTCCTCGATGTTCACCTTGCGGACGATTGATGACTTCCGCGTCTTGGCCGAGCCGACATTGTAGCAGAAGGCGACCATGGCGCTGAACTCGTTCAGGGTTACGGGCACTTTGACGTAACGCTCGATTGCTTCCTCGCACCAGTGCAGGTCTTCGCGCAGGAAGACGTCGGCCTCGTCTTCCGTGATGACGTCGTCCTCGCCTTCGAGCATGAGATGGCCGTAGCCGATGAGCCATAGGCCGCCGAGTTCGTAGGCTTCGAGACGGAGCTGTTCTTCTTCCTTGATGATCTGAACGGCGGTGTGGTTCGTGTTGTAGTCGTGCGGCATGCGGAAGACGGCTTGCGGGTCCAGCGCGTCGAGGAAGCTCACTTCGGCGGTTATGGGGACGAGAGGGACGCCGGCCGCCATCGGGATCGAGTCGGCTTCGGCGTCCGGGATGAGCGGGGTGGCGAGCGAGATCGTTTCGGCGGACGTTTCGGACGCCGCTGTCTCGGGTCCCCTGGCCGCTGCTTCTTCAGGGACGGGCGCGCAGGCGCTGAACAGCGCAGCTACGGCGGCGATAAGCGTGACCAGCGGTTTCGTCCCCACGAAGCGTCTCCCGTCCTCCCCGGACGCGGCAAGACAACCCAGAAGCGAGCGCACTGTAAAGCCCGGGATTGCATTGGCGGCTGCATGACATTGACGGGGAATGGGATTATTCAGGCCGGGTAAGCGAGGACCACCAT
>JAVBYB010000572.1 GCA_030824255.1 bacterium | reverse complement strand
GCCGATGTCCGCTGCTGACGCCCGCGCCCTCCTGCGTGAGTCTCCCGGCATCCTGCTGATCGACCGGCGCGAGGAGGAAGACGGCTACGAGACGCCGATCGGCGCCGTGGGCGAATGGGCGACCTATGTCTGCCGCGTCCGCGACGACCCGACGGTGGAGAACGGCCTCGCCATGTGGATCGTGGCGGACGATCTGCGTAATGGCGCGGCAATGTGCGCCGTCCAGTGCGCGGAGCTGCTGCTGAACCGGGGCGTCTTCTCGAAATCCCTGTAGCCTTGGGAGAAAAACTCCGGGCTCGTTGAGAAACTATCGCTCTCCCGCCCGGTTACGCTGCCCGGCGAACCGGCCTATCTGTGGCCAATGCCGACCAATCCCGAGATACGCAACGGCCTGTTCGCCGCCATGGCCGCCTACGGCCTGTGGGGCTTCCTGCCGCTTTACTTCCAGTTTCTCGGAGACCTGCCGCCGCTGGTGATCCTGGCGCACCGCATCGTGTGGTCAGTGCCGACGGCGTTGATCCTCATCATCGCGGCCGGCAAAAGGGGCGATGTCGCCAACCTCTTCCGCAATCCGCGCCTGATGTTCACGCTGTTCGCTTCCAGCATCGCCATCGCCGCCAACTGGACGATCTACATCTGGGCCGTCACCAATCATCGAGTGCTTGAAGGCAGCCTTGGCTACTACATCAACCCTCTGATCGTTTTCCTGTTCGCCGCGCTGTTCTTCGGCGAGCGGTTCCGGCCGCTCCAGATCGTCGCCGTCGGCATCGCAGCGCTTGGCGTGCTCAACCAGACCTTGGTCGTCGGCCAGTTCCCGTGGGTCTCGCTGTCGCTGGCGATCTCGTTCGCGATCTATGGCGCGATCCGCAAGACTACAGCGGTCGACAGCCGCGTCGGCTTCGGCATGGAGGCCCTGTGGCTCGCCCCCGCAGCGCTTCTCTACCTGACGCTGTTCCTCCCTGCCGGCACAAGCGCCTTTGGCTCGGGCGAGCCGAACCTCATCGCGCTGCTTGTGCTGGCCGGCCCGCTCACCGCGACGCCGCTTATCCTTTTCGCAATGGGCGCACGCCGCCTGAAACTCTCGACGATCGGCATCCTGCAATTCATCGCGCCCAGCGTTCAGTTCGTGATCGGCATCGCCATGGGCGAAAATTTCACGCCCGGCCACGCGGTCACCTTCGCGCTGATCTGGATCGGGGTGATCACGTTCACCCTCGCCGGCCGCCAGGCACCCGCCCGCATCCGCACCGCTGACTGACAAAGAAAAACCCCGCCGGGATGGTCCCGCGGGGTTCAGGTTAGAGGTTTGCCATGCGAAGTCGCGAAGAGCGATCCACGTACAAACTGTCGCAAGGCTGGCGCCATCGCTGACCCGATCGCCTTAACCCCAAATCTCCAGCAATTCCGGGGCCCAGGCCCCTCCGCTGAAGCAATGTGTTAATACTTCGATCCGAGAATCGATCTCTGGCACACGTGGTCCGCACTTTTTTCGTACACTTCGGAAATGCGGGTCTGGGCTTCACGCACGTGAAACCATGCGTGTGATCTACACCGGCGTGGGGGACGCGTCCGGGGGCGCGTAGATTACCAGGGTTGAAGGCAGGACATCATGAGCGCATCGACAGATCCCACCCAGTCGCCGGAATGGGAAGCGGCACGTCTGGAATGGTATGCCCAGATCCAGACGCAGCTGGACCAGCTCCAGAAAGCCGTCAACGGCGCGACGCCGGGCAGCCTGGCGCTCGAAACCATCTACGGCCCGATGCACGACATGGCGGGCCTCGCCGGCGTGTTCGGCTATGAGCTGCTCGGCAAGATTGCGCGCGGCCTGATCGAGACGCTGCGCAAGGGCGCCAATCCGCTGGATGACAAAATGCTCATGGTGGCCAAGGCCAACCTTGCAGCCCTGGTCGCCCTGCACGCGAAAGACGTGCGCGGTGAAGGCGGTCCGCAGGGCCTCGCCATCCTTGCCAAGCTCGCCAGCATTCACGCCTGAGACAGCGCCCGCCCGCGCCTCTTGCAGGTATCAAAAAACGAGCCCATGCCTGACCCCGACAAGGGTTGGACCGGCATGGCCGCGCATATTTATTTCGCGATCGGCGACATACACGGCGAGTCAGCAAAGCTGGCCGCGCTGCACGACACCATTCTCGACCGTATCGCATTCGAGAACGCGCCGGCGCGCATCGTCCATCTCGGCGACTATGTTGATCGCGGCCCCGACACGCGCGATGTGATCGAGCGTGTCATGGCGCTGGAGTCCCGCTTTCGCGACGACGACCGCGTCGAGGTGATCTCGCTGATGGGCAATCACGAGCAGATGATGCTCAACGCCTATGACGGAGAAAGCGAGGCGGACAGCTGGTGGAAGCAGGGCGGTGCGGAAGCTGCTGACAGTTATGCAGGCGGGCGAGGTCGCGCAGGCGAAAGTTGGCGCAACACCATTCCGAACGCACACATCGCCTGGCTGCGTACCCTGGCGCCGATCTATCTCGACGCGCCGCGCGCCCTGGCCTTCGTGCACGCCGGCATAGACCCCGCGACCTTCCCTGATTGCGACACCGCTATCCGCCTCTGGACGCGCTCATCGAAATTCTTCGAACACGCCATGTGGCCCAACCGGCCCGAGCTACGAGACCTGCTGGTGGTACACGGCCACACCCCGCGCAACTTCCTGCCTGAAGTCTATCCGCATCGCATCAACGTCGATACCGGCGCCTGCTTCGGCGGCCCGCTGACAGCGGTGATGCTCAAGGAAGGCCAGCCGCCGCAATTCCTACGGGCTCCCTAGAGACACCCATACAACGCATCAATGATTTTCGACCGCCGCGCATCTTCCA
>JAVBYB010000251.1 GCA_030824255.1 bacterium | reverse complement strand
GCGTCGGGGTCCGTCGTGAAGCTTCCCTATATCGTGCTCGGCATTGTGGTGATCGTCGCCGTACTCACCATGATAAAAATGTTCAACAACCGACGTCTCCCGCCGCGCAAGTAAGCGTCAAACGCTCAACCCATCCGGCGCCACGCTTGCCAGCAGGTCCATCTGCTCCGGCGAAGACGGAATGATCTTCCGCGTGTCGAGGTTCAGCGACACAGCGACAGCCTCGCTCGTCATCCACGCCAGTCCCGTGTCCGGGTCCATCACCCAGTGGACGAAGGAGTGCGTTTTCTCCTTCTGGAAGCCACGCCCCGAGCGAATGACAAACCGGTCCCCCGCGCGCGGCCAGCGCCGATAGACCAGCCGGTATTCCAGCACGGCCCCGCCCATGCGCAGCGTCTCGCCGCGCGCCAGCGCCGCCTCGCGCACCTTCTCGCGCCACACGCGCAGCAGGTGCCCGATCGAATCCGAAATCCGCGCGATGAAGAACTCCGGCATCATCGCGCCTGTCAGGTCCGCCTGCTGGGGCAGCACCACGCCGCGCCCGATCACCGGCGCATCGATCGCATCCGCATCCGCCAGCGTCGCGCGCTCCCGCACAGTCACGCTCATGTCCAGAGATCGCGGCGCCGTCACTGCCGGTGGCTCATCCTTCAGCGCGTTCAGTTTCGCGCGTGTTTCCGCATTCCACGCAAACGGCGCGCCCGTGTCCACATCCACATGATCCACCCACGTGCGGAAAGATGCGCACGGCTCGCCGCTCTGGTGCGTGATCTGCTGGTAGAGCAGCACGGATGTCTCGCTCACCTCCAGCACGCACCCCGTCATCGTGAACGGCGATCCCGCATGCGCCTCCTTGATGAAGCGAATATGCTGGTCGCGCGGCCGCAGCGTCGATTGCGCCTGCGCCCGAAACGCATGACCCAGCCCCACAGCGTGCGCAAACTCCGCCAGCCCCTCCATCATCTTGGCGACGTAGAAGCGCACATTCATGTGCCCCATCTCGTCGCATTCCCAGGTGTTGATGCTGCCGCGATAGAGTTCGATCATCGCTTCCCGACCTTCCACTCAACCTTCACCGTCGCGCACGTCGGCCAGCCCTCGGCGTCCGTCCCCAGATACGACGCCTCCATCACGAGCCCGCCCGCCTGCGCCAGCTTGATCATCGCAGCCGTCGGTTCCGGCAAGTCCACTTTCGCGCGGCGGCTGCACGCCGTGCCGTGTTGACCTGCTGTTTGCCCCGTCGCCACATAGACAAAGCGCCGCGTCTTGCCCTCGGTCCGCACAAAGTCGCCGAGGAAACGCCAGCCCGCCTTGCCTTCCTCCAGCCGCACCGGAATTTTGAACAGCATCGACCGCCCCGTCGATAGCCGCGCATCGACCGGCGCCGAGTCCTTGTCCTGAAGACTGTGCAGGATGCCCATCGGCGGTGACGCCACGGTCAGCCGCAGCACTACATTCTCCCCGCCGCCCCGCGCCATGGCCTAGCCGGCGCACTTCGCGCAAAGGCCCCGGATCTCGATCACGGCGCTGCGCATCTTGAAGTTCACGCTCTCAACTTCCTGCGTCAGCTTCTTCACGCTGTCGTTGGCGTGCAGCTCGCCCGCCGCCCCGCACTTGTCGCAGATGAGGAAAACCGCAGCATGCCCGTGCTTCCAGTGCCCGCAGGCGACATAGGCGTTGAGGCTCTCGATCTTGTGCGCCAGCCCCATCTCCAGCAGGAAATCCAGCGACCGATAGACAGACGGCGGCTTGGCCGCCCCGTCCTCGCCGAGATGCTCCAGCAGGTCATAGGCCTTCGCCGGCCCATGCGATTCCAGCAGCAGCGTCAGCACCTTCTTGCGCAGCGGCGTCAGCCGACCGCCGCGCTGTTCGCACAGGGTTTCGGCCTCCACGAGGTTGTCAGCCAGGCTGTGAGGAGAGCAGGCGAGGTGAGCATGAGCCATGTCCCCAATGTCGGCTGCACCGTCTGGTTTAACAAGGCCCGCGGGCGCCGCAGGAAAATCCCGGAAAACCGCCGGTTAACCAGCCCTGTGGCCTAGTCCGCCGGTTGGCCCCATGGGGCGCCGCCGCAATGGGGATGTCATGCCGGACGGAACAGCCGCAGCGGCCACCCCGGCCCGCTCGCCGGCCGGCCGGGTGCTTGCCATCCTGCGGTTCATCGCGATGGACCGCGTCGGCATCCTCGGCCTGTTCTGGTTGCTGGTAGCGTTTGTTGTCCGCCCGGCACTGATGGCCGCTCACGCGGGCGCGCCGTCGCCCATGCTCGCCGGCCTCGCCAGCGACCCCGCCAGCCTCGCGCGCCTTGTCGGAACCGTTCAGTGGCTGTCGATGATGCTGCCCATCGGTATCGCCGCCATCGTCCACCTGCGCTTGCCCGCGCTCACCGATGCCGCAGCCATCGCGCGCCGCGCATTCCTGATGAGCGCTGTCTATGCCGGGCTTCTCTGCGTCGGCTATCTCGTCTTCGTCTGGACGCCCGTGACCTACCTCTCGATGATCACGCGCGACAGCTTCATCTTCTTCGACGCCATCTATCGCATCGGCCTGGGCGAGCGTCCGCACGTCGATTTTCCCACCGCGCTCGGCGCCGCCACGCTCTATCTGCCCTGGCTCGGTTCGGTGATGTCCGGCGGCTATGCCGGCGCAATCGAATTGATCTCCGCGCCCATCACACTCTTCATGGGGCTTGCCTGCGCCTATGCCGGCATGCGCCGTTTCCCCGGCGGCGTGACGGCCGCTCTGGTGGTGCTGATCTTCCTCGTCGCCGTGCCCACCGCGCTGCTCGGCCTCTGGTATGACGACACCCACACCATCGTGGATGGCAGGCCCGTCGTCCTCGCCGACACCAGC
>JAVBYB010000397.1 GCA_030824255.1 bacterium | reverse complement strand
CCGGTCCTGGAGGCTCCGGCGAGAGACGCGGGTTCTGGATGACGTCCAGCTCCTTCATCTCGTTGAGGAGCGAGACCTGCGCCTTGTCGAGCGCGACGGGATCTTCAGACGTGAGGTTGATGTTGACGTCCGAACCGCCAGGTCCGCCGCCCGTCATCAGGGCGGTGACGCGAATGTCCGGGATCTGCTTCAGCTGCGGACGGATGTGCTGCTTCAGCTCCTCCGTCTTCATCTTGTGGCCTTCGCGCATGACCACGGTGGCCGAGCCGCCATTCATCGCAGCCCCGCCTCCGCCCGACATCGCGCCGGCACCGAGCGGACCGCCCGAGCCGATGGAGATGAACACGTTCTCGACGTCCGGCTGTTCGAGCAGGAGCTTGTTGAGGTCGGCTGCCGAGCGTTCCATCTGGCCGCGGGTCGAGCCCGGCGGCGCATCGATCTGGAACATGATGTAGCCCGGATCCTCCAGCGGGATGAATCCCTTGGGGATGAACATGAAGCAGACGACCGCCACGACGAAGGAGGCAAAGCCGCCGATCGACGCGAGCAGGCGATGTCTGAGCGACCAGGCCAGCGCGTTCTCATAGAAGCCCGGCAGCTTGCGCGTCTCGATGTGCACCTTGGGCGGCTTGAGGAAATAAGCCGCCATCAAGGGCGTGACGAAGCGCGCGACCAGCAGCGAGAAGACAACGGCCACGGCCACTGTGATGCCGAACTCGATGAAGAACTGGCCCGCCATGCCGCCCATGAAGGACGTCGGCAGGAACACCACCACGATGGCGGCAGTCGTCGCCAGCACGGCGAGACCGATTGCGTCAGCCCCCTCCATGGCGGCGCGGAAGGGCGTATGCCCCGCCAACGTTCGCTTCTGGATGTTCTCGATCTCCACGATCGCATCGTCGACAAGGATGCCGATAACGAGGGTCAGGGCGAGCAGCGTCACCACGTTCAGCGAGAAACCGAAGAACGAGATGATGAAGAAGGTCGGGATCAGCGACAGCGGCATGGCCAGCGCGGCGATGACAGTCGCTCGCCAGTCGCGCAGAAACAGGAACACAACCAGCGCCGCGAGGATCATGCCCTCGATCAGCACGGCCTCGGTGGCGTGGAAGTTGGCCTTGGTGTCATCGGTGACCGAGAAGATCTTGGTGATCTCGAGGCCCTGATGCTGGGCTTGCAATCGAGCGATCTCTTCCAGCACGCCGCGCTCGACATCAACCTCGGAGGCGTCATCAACCTTCACGAGATTGAAGCCGACCGCCGGACGGCCGTTGAGCAGAGCAAAGGCGCGGACTTCGGCCGAGCCGTCGCCCACGTCCGCCACGTCAGACAGTTTCGCGAAAGACCCGTTCGCGAGCGGGATGGTGAGGTCGGCAAGCTGCTCAACCGTCATCGTTTCGCCGATGACGCGGGTGGTGGTTTCAGCGCCGCCCACGGTCGCGCTGCCGCCGCCATAGTTACGGAAAGAGCGCTGCAGCGCGCTGTTCACCTGCGCCGCCGTGACGCCAAGGCCGTTCATGCGGACTGGATCGAGCGTGACGTTGATCTCGCGATCGATACCGCCGACGCGTGACACCTGGCCGACACCGCGCACGCTCTGGAGCTGGCGTGCAATCGTGTCGTCGATGAACCAGGAGAGGTCCGTCCCCGTCATGGATGGCATCGAGACGGCAAACGTCATCAGCGTGCCGCCGGTGAAATCCGGGGCGTCGATGATCGGCGGCTGGATAGTCGTCGGAAGTTCGGTGCGGATCTGGTTGATGCGGGATTCGACGTCGTCCTTCACCTTCTGGACGTCGATGCCGATCTCAAACTGCACGACCGTGGTCGATACGCCGAGCGAGACGATGGACTGCATCACCTCGATATTGGGCAGGGAGGCGATGGAATTCTCGACCAGGCGCGTGACCTGGTTTTCCATTTCCGTCGCAGCCGTGCCTTCCTGCACGACCGTGACCGCCACCATCGGGAAGGCGATGTTCGGGAACTGTTTGATCGGAAGGCGCGAATACGAATACGCGCCGGCGACCAGCATCAGCACAAAAGCGACAACGACGGGGATCGGGTTACGGATCGCCCAGCTGGAAATCGGGAGGTTCATGGGATCAGTTTCCCTGCGTCGCGGCCGGCGCCGGATCGGCGCCCTCCTCCACCGGCGTGATCACGTCGCCATCGAGCGTGAACGCCGAACCTGTTGCCAGCACGCGGGAGCCCGCCGGGGGGCCTTCGACGAGCTGGACATAATCGCCCACGCGGCCGCCAAGCTTCACGGACATGTGCGTGACCTTGTTGGCAGCATCCACCACCATCAGGGCGGGGCCGCCGGCCTCGTAGCGGATCGCGCTGGCGGGGACCGTGAGCACGCCATCGGAGGCGCCGTTGAAATTGGCTTGCGCGAACGCGCCGGGGCGCAGCGCGGCATCGCGCGGCAGTTCGACACGCGCACGGCCAAGGCCGGAAGCAGCATCCACACGCGGCGAAATGAAGCGAACCTTGCCCTTCAGGCGCTCGCCTGTGGAAAGCGCGACATCGACCGGATCGCCGACCTTGATTTGCGCCAGCTTGGAGTCGGCCAGTTCGGCGTCGAGCTCGACCAGGCCGTCGCGGGCGATACGGAAATACGGCGTGGCGCCGGCGCCTGAAATCTCGCCGGGGCGAATGGTGCGCTGAAGGATCATGCCGGCAACCGGCGCGCGGAGCGTCATGCGCGCCTGGCGCACCTTCATCTCGTTGACGTTGGCTTGCGAGGCGAGGAGTGACGCCTCGGCGCTGGCGGCTTCCATGCGGTTCTGGTCAAGCTGGGCGCGCGAGACGGCGCCTTCCTTGGCGAGTGACTCGGAGCGTTCGAGT
>JAVBYB010000252.1 GCA_030824255.1 bacterium | reverse complement strand
GTAAATCCTTCTGGAAGGGCCTTTTCCTTGGCGACCGCGACCGAACTGCCCGTCTCTCCGCTTGCCCCGGAGCGTTTCCCGCAATTGCCGAAAGTCGGCGGCGTGGAGGCCGTCACGCATTCGCTCGGGCTGTACAAGGGCCGCGTGCGCGACGACCTGCTCGTCATGCATTTTCCGGACGGCGCGGCGGCCGGCGGGATCTTCACCAACTCCTCCACGCGCTCCGATGATGTGGACCGCTGCCGCGCTGCGTTGAAGGCAGGCGGCGGCAAGGCGCGCGTGCTGGTGGTCAACACGGGCAACTCCAATGCGTTCACGGGCGCGGCGGGCGTTGCGAAGAACACTGCGACCGTGGCGTCTTCGATGAAGATGTCGGGCTGCGGCGATCATGAGGTGTTCATCTCGGCGACCGGCGTGATCGGCGAGCCGATGCCGCCGCATGTCATTTCGGGCGGCGTCGAGGCGGCATGGAGCAGGCTCGGCGCTCCGGACTGGGAAAAGGTCGCCAACTGCATCCGCACCACGGACACGTTCGCGAAGGCTTCGGGCGAGACGGTGGATCTCAACCGGCGCAATGTGTCGATCGTCGGCGTCGCCAAGGGGTCGGGCATGATCCAGCCGAATATGGCGACGACGCTGAACTATGTGTTCACGGACGCGGCGCTGGCGCCGAATGTCTGTCAGGCGCTGATCTCGCGGCTGGGCGATGTGACGTACAACTGCATCACGGTGGACAGCGACACGTCGACATCCGACACGCTGCTGTTCTTTGCGACAGGCGCTGCGGGCGGCGAGCCGATCCACGATCCGGATGATCCGCGTCTGGCGGAGTTCGTCGCGGCGCTGCATCGCGTGCTGCTGGACCTGGCGACGCAGATCGTGCGCGACGGGGAGGGCGCCTCCAAGATCATCGAGATCAATGTCGAGGGCGCGGCCAGCGACGCCTCGGCGAAGGTGATCGCATGTTCGATCGCCAACTCGCCGCTGGTGAAGACGGCGATCGCGGCGGGCGACGCCAACTGGGGCCGCGTGGTGATGGCCGTGGGCAAGACGGCGGAGCCGGTGGACCGGGACAGGCTGGCGCTCTGGTTCGGGGATCACCTGGTCGCGAAGGACGGGGCAAGGGCGCCGGACTACGTTGAATCCGTCGCCACAAAAAACGTGTCCGGACAAGAAGTCTTCATCCGGGTGAATCTCGGGATCGGCCAGGGCAAGGCCCGCGTTTGGACCTGCGACTTCACCGATGGTTACGTGAAGATAAACGGCGCCTACAGAAGTTAGACCATCCGTCTACACGGGATGCTTACCTCGCCATGACACAACAGCTGAGCGCGAAACCGTTGGTGCTTGTTGCCGCGGCCGCGCTTGTGCGTAGCGATGGCCGGCTGCTGCTTGCGCAGCGGCCCAAGGGAAAAGCGATGGCTGGTCTCTGGGAGTTCCCGGGGGGAAAGGTGGAAGCTGGCGAAAGCCCGCAGGGCGCGCTCGTGCGCGAACTGATGGAAGAGCTCGGCATCACCGTTCGTGAGGCCGACATGTCAGCTTTCTCGTTTGCCTCGCATGCGTACGAGAACTTCCACCTCCTCATGCCGGTCTTCATGATCGAGTCGTGGGAAGGCGAGGTTCAACCCCTGGAGGGGCAACAGCTTGCATGGGTCTCGGATGAGGAGATCGGTGGCTATCCAGCACCCGACGCCGACGTGCCCCTGTTCGCACAGTTCATTGACTGGTCGAAAGCGGGTCGCTCATGAAAAGTCTCAACACCATTCTCCGCATGTTCAAGGATCGCTCGGGCGCGACCGTGATCGAGTACTGCCTCATTGCGGGGCTGATCTCGGTCGCCATCGTGGGCGGGGCGACGACGATGGGATCGCAGACGAACGACTCGTTCACGGCGGTCCAGGCGGGCTTCAACCAGACCCCGTAGGCGCTGCGGCTAGCCGGCTTTCTCGCCGGCGTCCTGTTCCTTTACGCCAAGCGCATCCGCCAGGCGCACGGTCGCGCTGCCGGGGCGTTTCGCCCTTGGCTGGTCGGGCGACGGCGCCCAGCCCGACAATGTCACGAATTCGAATGTCGCCCGCACGCGCCCGTCAGGGTCGGCGAAGCGCTGGGCGTAGGTGTCCATCGCACGCATCAGGATGCCCCGGGTGAGCGGCGGCGTGTCGCGACTGGCGAAGGCCGCCGTCTCGCCCATGCCGCGCAGGTCCTGCAGCAGGCGGAGCGGGTGGGCATAGCGCACGGTGCGGGCGTCATTGTCGGCGACGGGCATGGCGAAGCCGGTGCGCTGCATCAGGCCGGCGCCGTCGATTACATCGAGATAGGGCGAGACGCGGTTGGCCGCGCCGCCGCGGATTTCGTCTTCCGCTGACAGGAGCGACTGGCGCAGCTCGGTCAGTGTGCGGCCGCCGAGGACCGTGCCGATGAACAAGCCGTCGGGCTTGAGGATGCGGCGGATCTGGATGAGGGCTCCGGGCAGGTCGTTGACCCAGTGCAGCGAGAGGGCGGAGACGACCAGATCGAAGGCGTGTTCCGCGAAGGGCAGGGCTTCCTCATCGACCACCTGATCCGGCCTGAAGGCGGCCGAGATATCCGTGGCGGTGATCTGGCCGAGACGCGGCGCCACGAGCTGATCCGACATCAGCGTGCGGCCGAGCAGACCGTCATGCGCGCCGAGGTCTAGCACCCTCGGAAAGTCGCGATTGATTGCCGAAAGCCGCAAGGCGATGTCTTCCGCCGCGAGCTTTTTCAGGAAAGAGTAATTGCCATAGCCCGCCGCCGCGCGGGCGCGACGGCGCGCGTGCAGCTGGCGGTCGAAGATCTGCGGGGGGGCGGTTGGGGACGTCATCGAAGCGGT
>JAVBYB010000563.1 GCA_030824255.1 bacterium | reverse complement strand
CATTCTGACGGCGTCCGCCGTTGCCCAGCCGGGCCCTGCTCCGACGCCGGCGCCCGCCGGTCAACCGGTGGCCGGCGATCCGCTGAACACTGGCGCGACGTTCGCCTACATTCTCGATGGCGACACGGGTCTGCCGCTCTATTCCAAGCGCGGCGACGAACCGATGGTGCCGGCTTCGATGTCGAAGCTGATGCTGTACTACATGGTGTTCGAGCGGCTGAAGGCCGGACGTATCTCGATGACGGACGAGTTCACCGTCAGCGAACATGCCTGGCGCACCGGCGGGGCTGGTACGGACGGCTCGACCATGTTCCTCCCCATCCACTCGAAGGTCACGGTCGAGGATTTGCTCAAGGGCGCGGTCATCGTCTCGGGCAACGACGCCTGCATCGTCCTTGCCGAAGGCCTGTTCGGCAGCGAGGAAGCCTATGCACGCCAGGCAACGGCGCGGGGCAAGGAGCTGGGGCTCACCGCCTCGACTTTCCTGAATTCTACCGGCCTTGACGCGCCGGGCCACCGCATGAGCGCGCATGACATCGCCGTGCTGGCCCACCGCATAATCGTCGACTTCCCGGAATACTATCCGATGTTCCGGGAGCCGGAATTCACTTTCAACAAGACGCGCCAGTACAACCGCAACCCGCTGCTTCGCGAACTCGATGGCGCGGACGGCGTGAAGACGGGTCACCTGTCTGTGTCGGGCTACGGCCTCGTTGGGTCGGCCGTGCGCGAAGGCAAGCGCCGCATCATCGTTCTCAACGGGCTGCCGAGCGAAACCGCGCGGAAGCAGGAAGGTCCGCGTGTCATGCGCTCCGCTTTCCTCGACTTCACCTCGGCGACGCTGGTGAAGAAGGGCGCGCAGGTTGCTGTGGCCGACGTATGGCTCGGCGAACAGGACAAGGTTCCGCTGGTGGCCTCCGAAGACTATGCGATTGGCCTGCATCTCGATGCGCTGGCAGGGATCAAGGCTGAAGTCGTCTACAAATCGCCTCTGATCTCACCGGTGAAGGAAGGCGATGTAGTCGGCGATCTCGTTATCACCGCGCCGGGCCTGGCCGAGAAGCGTATTCCGGTCGCTGCGGGCGGAACGGTCAACCAGCTCGGCTTCTTCGGCAAGGCGATGCGCGGGCTGCAGGGCGAATAGGCAGGGTGATTAGGACGTGGCGGAACGTGGCCGTTTCATAACGCTTGAGGGCGGCGAGGGCGTGGGCAAGTCCACGCTCGCCGCCAATCTGGCGTCGCGTCTCGGCTCACTCGGCGTCTCGACAATCCGCACGCGTGAACCCGGCGGCTCGCCTGGCGCGGAAACACTGCGCAACCTGATCCTCAATCCGCCTGATGCAATTGGCGGCTGGCGGCCTACCGCTGAAGCTCTGCTTTTCTATGCCGCGCGTAGCGACCATCTCGATCGCACAATCCGTCCGGCGCTCGTGCGCGGTGACTGGGTGATCTGTGATCGCTTCTCGGATTCAACGCGTGCCTATCAGGTGGCTGCCGGCGGCGTAGCTGCTGAACATTTCGACGCGCTGGAGCGTGTCGTCGTCGGGGCGGATGCGCCTGACCTGACGCTCGTTCTCGATCTCCCAATGGACATTGCCCGTACACGGATGAAGATCCGCGCGATCGCTGAAGACGCCATTGAATCGCGCGGCGCGGCTTATCACGAGGCCGTCCATCGCGCCTTCCTTGATATCGCGCGCGCCAATCCGCAGCGTTGCGTCGTTCTCGACGCATCCTCAGCGCCAGACGCGCTCGCCGATCTTGCCATGACCGAAATTCAGCGCCGCTTTGCAGAGGTGCGCTGATGGAAGTTCCGGCAGCCGATATCGGTCCGGTGTTTGGGCATGAGCACGCGCGCCACGAGTTTCTGTCGGCTCTCGCATCTGGACGTATGCATCATGGCTGGCTGATGCGCGGCCCGCGAGGTGTCGGCAAGGCGCGGCTCGCTCTCCGCTTCGCCATGAGGCTGCTCGGCGATCAATCTGACTTCTCCTCGTCACCCAGCGAAGCGATCGCCAAGCTGATACAGGCCGGGAGCCATCCGGACCTTCGTGTGATCCGCCGTCCGATCGACGACAAGGGCAAGCAGAAGAGCGAAATTCCAGTCGATAGCGTGCGAGAGCTTGCGCAGTTCTTCTCTCTGCGGCCTGCGCTCGGCGGCTATCGTGTCGCGATCATCGACGCGGTCGACGAGATGAACCGCTTCGGCGCCAACGCCGTGCTGAAAACGCTGGAAGAGCCGCCGCAGAAAGCTGTGCTGCTACTTCTTTCGCATGGCGAACAGGCTTTGCTGCCCACTGTTCGCAGTCGCTGCCGTGTCTTGCGCTGCGACGCGCTGGGCGAACGCGAAGAACTCGCTGTTCTCTCGCAAGCCGGCCTCACGGGCACAAAAGCGAGCACGATTGCGCAGCTGGCGCCGGGCAGGCCAGGGAGAGCTCTCGAACTCTCCGAAGGCGGCGGCGCTGATGCCGGAAGTTCGATGGATGCGTTGCTGCGTGGGGATGGCTCGGTAGACGCCTCGGCGCTGCAATCCGCGCTCAGCCAGGCTTCCCGCAGCGAAGGCGCGCTCGCGATCACACTCGAGCGCCTGCGCGCGCATCTTCAGCGCCGCGCCATGCGCGAGTCCAATCCTGCTCTCGCCGCCGACTGGGCGGACGCCGCGCTCGCGCTCGCGCGTGTCGCCGCCGAAGCCGATGCGCTCAATCAGGATCGCGCCCAGACCATCGCCGCCGCGCTTCAGGCGGTTTCCGGCCGGCTCGCCGGGGCCGGAGGCTGACGATGCTGTTCGATACGCATGTGAACCTCCACGCTGAGCAGTTCGCGCAGGATCTTCCGGACGTCATCGCGCGCGCG
>JAVBYB010000183.1 GCA_030824255.1 bacterium | reverse complement strand
GGTTCATCG
The DNA here is from genome assembly GCA_030824255.1 of bacterium. Taxonomy (GTDB): domain Bacteria; phylum Pseudomonadota; class Alphaproteobacteria; order Caulobacterales; family Hyphomonadaceae; genus UBA7672. The sequence goes on along the minus strand of JAVBYB010000183.1, from coordinate 2,850 downwards.
TGCCGCCCGGCAGGATCAGCAGCTTGTCCGTCACAGGTCCCGCCAGGCTCAGCGCGGTGCGGATCGTGCCGTCCCCGCCCCACACAATGAACAGGTCCGGCTGCTTTGCCGCCAGCGATTTGATCTGTGAAACGCAATCCTCGACGTCCGTTTCAACCAGCTCTGGATTCGAGATGTTGAGCTCGGCGAGAACCGCAGCCAGCCTCTCACGCGCGTCAGGCGGCACCGAGCCGGATTTCGGATTGAAAAGCGCAATAGTCGTCATGTGCCCTGATTTCCCGATAGGACTGCGAAGCATTGCGGATTGTGGTGATGAAGGCGTGTCAGTTCTGGCCCAGAATGCCCATCGCGCCCGCCATCAGCAAGCCGCCGGCAACCAGAAGGCAAAGCACAAGCGTCACGAGCCCGCCTCTGTCGGACGCCTCGCGGTCGAGCTTGTCAAAGATGTGCTGGTCATCAGGATTGGACATTTGCGTCTCGTCGACCTCTTCCCTCCAAGTCCGTTACCGTTGCAACGTCGAACCGGTGGGTGGGTTCCATGCACGTAAGCAGAGAGGGCGCTGCTCAACACAGCGCCCTCCTGTTTGTTCACAACTAGGGGCTGGATCAACCGCGATAGTCGCCATTGTCCCAGTAAGTGCGGCCCGAACGACGGTCCACATAGTAATAGCGGCGGGCCGAGTTGTCGTAGAGCATGGGCTCGCCATTCGGCCCATAGCGATCGGCCCGATCGTTGTTGCGATCCGATGACGCGCCAGCCACGCCGCCGGCAATAGCGCCGGTCGCTGCGCCAATGGCCGCGCCTTGGCCCGCATCACCCGAGCCCGTGTTGTTGCCGATGACAGCGCCCGCCGCCGCCCCGAGCAAGCCGCCAGTTACAGCGCCGCGCTCGGTGTTGCCGGAGGATGTGCAAGCGGAAATAGCAAGAGCCGCGAGCGCACCAGCAGTAATTGCGAATATCTTCATGTCAGAACTCCTTGAGTATGCTTCCAGCCAACGTGTGCAGAACGCTTACAGTTCCGGCTCACGCACAGGCCTGCGCAGTGCGCCGGCGACGCCGCCCACGATCAGACCCGCGACAGTGGTCTGGGCGATCAGCGCCACAGATGCGGTCGCGGTTGCAGCAGCAACCACCAGGCCGACGCCTGCGCCCAGTAGCGCGCCGATGGTCATGCCTGATCCAACAGGCGCATTACGCTTCGGCTGTATCGCAACGGGCGGCGGAGCGGTGTTCTTGAGCTCCACAAGCGCACGCGAAACTTCACGAAGGTCGGATTCCTCGCCGCCTGTCATGTTTTCGCTCGTGCTGTCCATCAGACGCTGCGCGTCCAGTTTCCAGCTCTCGAGAATGCGGCGCTTGTCTGAGTAGGAAAGCTCAGGATGCGTCAGCACCTCTTTGGGAGCATCAAAGTGTCGGGTCGGGTGACCGACCATTTCATCGACTTGCGTGTTCATGGCGTGTTTCGCCTTCCTCGCTCAAAGTTGGTCAATCCAGAACGAGGCTGCCGGGATGCGGTTCCGGCGAACACACATATGAAAAAGCGCAACCGATGCGGAACCGGCTGCGCTCTGTCACAATGCAACTTAACCTGTCTTCTTTGTAAGACGGTTAGCTCGGTCCATCCTTCGAAAGGCTCGCATAGGCAATGCCGCCATCGACGGCGATGGAGTCGCCAACAACGTAATCTCCCGCCTTCGAGGCAAGGAAGATTGCCGTGCCTGCCATGTCCTCGTCACGACCGATGCGGCGCATCGGCGTGCGTGCGGCAACGGCTTCTTCCTGGTCGCGTGCGGCCTTGTTCATCTCGGACGCGAACGGCCCCGGCGCTATCGCCGTGACAATGATGTTGTCTTCCACCAGTCGCGCCGCCATCCGCTTGGTCAGGTAGAGAAGCGACGATTTTGACGCGTGGTACGAATACGTCTCCCACGGGTTCAGGCGAATGCCGTCGATCGAGCAGATGTTGATCACCTTCGCGGGACGCTCCGGGCTCGCGGCTTTCTTCAGCGCCGCATGCAGCGCCTGCGTCAGGAAGAAAGGCGACTTGACGTTGAGGTCCATCACCTTGTCCCAGCCGTGCTCCGGGAATTCCTCGAACGGCGCACCCCAGGCCGCGCCCGCATTGTTGACGAGAATGTCGAGCTTGCCTTCACGCTTGTAGATCTCTTCCGCCAGCATCTTCCCGCCCGCCACCGTCGAAATGTCCTGCGGCAGAGAGATGCATTCTGCATGGCCCAGCGCTGTCAGCTCCGCCGCCGTCGCATCGCACGCATCCGCCTTGCGCGCCGAGATGTAGGTTTTCGCGCCGCTCTCCACGAAGCCCTGCGCGATCATCTTGCCAATGCCGCGAGACCCGCCGGTCACCAGCGCCACGCGCCCCTTCAGCGAAAACAGATTGTCGATCATCATGGCGAGGCGTCTCCCGGTATCGGTTTCTTGTTGGCGCGGACACTAGCGGCCCGCGCACGAAACGCCAGACCCGGAAAGTCCGGCCTCGTCCTTCGAGACGATCGCACCGAGAGAGTGTCCTCGTTGCTGGAGTGTATCCGCTATCCCTCACGAGGGCTGTCTCAACATCCGAGTTGACAGATAGGCCTCATCCTGAGGGATCGCAGGTACACCTTATCTACGTGCGCATTCCCTCGGTGCGATCGTCTCGAAGGACGAGGCCGTGCTCAACGGCCTACCGCATCAAATGCGCCGCCAACGCCGCGTAAGCCGGCAAGGACACCTTGTCCAAAACCGAATTCCCGTTCGCCGCCACCGGATGTGAGGCGAACCGCGCAATCACCATCTCGGCCTTGGGCGACACCCAGCACGCCTGTCCATGAATGCCGCGAGCCGTGTAT
>JAVBYB010000258.1 GCA_030824255.1 bacterium | reverse complement strand
TCGCTCGCGCATCAGCTACGACCGGAAAGTGTTCCGCCGCCACGCGCACAAACACTGGCGCGTCTGGCGCTCGCCGCTCGATTACATGCGCGCCTATTCCGGCTCGCTGATGCACTTCTTCACCTATTTCTCGAAGGTCGCCCACATCGCCGCTTTCAGCGGCCAGCGCGCCCGCGCCCTCGGCGCCATCCGCACGGCGTTCGGCATTTTCCCGCTGCGCGCCATCAAGCACCTCGTGTCGAACACGCCGCTGCGCAGCGCGCTGGTGAAGGCGCTGTTCGGCCTGCCGCTGGCCCACCACGCCCACCTCCCCATCTTGCTCGCCATTCTCCATGTCGGCTGAGCGCGCGAGAGGATCGAAATCTTGAAGGCGGCGCCAATCCACCGACGGCATTTTCTCGTCGGCGGCGCCGGCGCAATGTTGGCCGGATGCGCAAATGTTCAGTCCACAGGCTATAGCTTTCGGCTGAAGGCCACCGTGTCTGTCGATGGCGAAACGCGTTCCGGTTCAAGCGTCATTCGCGTCCGCTATACCAACGATCAGTCGAGCATGAATCTCGGTAGCCGATATCGAGCCGAGGTTTGGGGGGAAGCCCCCATTGTGGAACTCGGTCCGAAGCATGGCTTGCTCTTTGTGCTCTTGGTCGGAAGGTTCGACGAGACAACGGGCGAGTATGCGTTCGGGCCCGCGATGACGTCGGTTTCAGCATTTCAGGGAACAAAGGCCGAGTTTCGAACCTCAAACGCAGCCGAGGGAGAGGGCGCGCGATGGCGGCACATCCAGAGCCTTTCAAAGCGAACGGAAGTCGTGAACGTTCCTCAAGGCGAGTATCCACTCTTCGTCCGGTTCGCCGATCTTGCCGACCCCCAGAGCGTCATCGACGTTGATCCGATGAATCTACAGGGCGCATATGGGCCGGGCGTTTCGCTTCAGTCACTGACGATACAGATTACCAACGAGCGCGAGACCGAAGGCATTCGTTCTGTGCTGCCATGGCTTGAATCGCTCGACGAAACACTCGGTGGTAAGCCGCCGTTCGAACGAAGCAAACGGACTTTCGCTCAGACAATCAGCGACGGACACTTCCGCTCTTGGTCTCCCTGATAGCTGTCTGGCTCGCCATTCTCCATGTTGGTGGGGCGCGCGGCGCTGATCGTGAAAGCGATATCGCTGAAGCAAGATCAGCCCCTGTACGCTAGCAACGCCCAGACTTGTCATCCCGGAAGCCGCGCAGCGGCTATCCGGGACCCATTGTGAGCTACGACAGCGGCTGAATGGGTCCCGGCTCTCCGCTCTCATCCTGAGCTTGTCGAAGGACGCTTCGGCCGGGATGACAACCTTGGCCCTTGCTGCGCGCGACGCATCTGGCCAGTTTGACACCGCCGTCCGAACGCGGGACGCAATGCGCCTCACAGTCCTGATGGGCCAACCATGAACGACTCCGATCCCCGCTTTCAGGCTGCGCGACTGGTTCTTGCCTTGCGTCAGGCCGGCGTCACGGATCATGGCGTCACCGAAGTGCTGGAAAGGTCCCCGCGCTCGGAGTTCGTTCCCAGGCCGTTCGAAGACGATGCGTGGGAGAATGTCGAACTCCCCATCGATTGCGGGCAGAGCATGACGCGCCCCGTCACCGTCGGCGTGATGCTTCAGGCTCTCGACGTGCACCGCGATCACATGGTGCTCGAGATCGGCACCGGCACGGGCTATGTCGCAGCCCTGCTCAGCCGTCTCGGCCGCCGCGTCTATTCGGTCGAACGCTACCGCACGCTGGTCGACAAGGCGCGGTTGCTGCTGGACCGGATGCACCTGTCCTCGCGCATCGAGGTTCGCCACGCGGATGGTCTCAACGGATGGCCGGAAGCCGCCCCGTTCGATCGCGTCTTGCTGATGGGTCTGGTGCAGGAACTGCCCGAAGACATTGCCCGGCAGGTCGGGAAAGGCGGGGTTGTCGTCATGCCGGTCGAGCGAAACGGGCAGGGGGTCATTGTCCGCCTGCAGAAGCAACCGGATGGCGCATTTGCCGAAACGGTGGTCGGTCACGGCGGTTTCGCGGCGCTACAGCCCGGAATTGCAAGGGAACTTTAGCCACAGCCCGGTTCAGCCTCTGGTAATGGGATCAAGGGCAGATTGGCCTCCTGTTTCCGGGAGGTTTCTGGCGATGACACTCGCCCTGCGCGCATGCCTGTTTGCCTCCGCTGCGGCGGGTCTGGCGGCGTGCGCGTCGAATCCGCCCCTGCAGGCCGCCGCCATCGACTATCGCCGCGATGATCCGTCGGGCGTCCATATGCGCCGGACGACCCAGCCGCAGGTCATGGCCGACAACACCCAGACACGCGCCGCGCCGCCGCCTGCCGCCAGCGCGCCGGTCGCCCCGTCCCATGGTGCGCCCACGCCGGAAATTCCGCCCTACCAGATCGTGGCTGACTTGGGCCCGTCCTCCGGCCTGTCCGCTTCGGTCGAGGCCAGGAGCATGTCGCCCGAAAGCGGCGGACGTCCCGGCGGCGCGCGTACGGTGGTGCGCGACAATCCCGCCGCCCGCGCGGTCGAGGTCCTGCCCCGCGACACGCTCTATGACATCTCGCGCCGGTATAACGTGAACATGCGCGCACTGATCGAGACCAATGATCTGGCGCCGCCCTACCGCCTCGATGTCGGCGCGGTCATCTATCTGCCGCCGCAGAACATCCACACCGTGGAGAATGGCGAGACGCTCTATTCTGTCTCCCGCCGCTACAATGTGGACACCCGCTCGCTCGCCCTGCTGAACGGCATGGCCCGCCCCTGGACCGTCTGGCCCGGAGACCTCCTCCTCCTCCCCCCCCTCGCCCGCGACCAGTCCCGCACCTCTTCAAAATCAG
>JAVBYB010000013.1 GCA_030824255.1 bacterium | reverse complement strand
ACGCAGAACGCCACCCGATCCCTCGCGAGACCGGATGGCGCTGCAGACGGGTTCAAACCAAACCTAGAACCGGGCGTTGAGACTCACCCAGAAGCTGCGGGCCTTGTCCTTGTTGTTGTAGTCGTCCTGGAAATTGGCCGTGTACGTGCCATCGCCATTGTCGATGAACGTCGTCTGATAGCTCGTGAAGTCCTCGTCCAGCAGGTTGTTGATGCGGCCGCTGATCGTGAGGAAGTCGCTGAACGCGTACTGCGCGCCAAGGTGCAGGACGGTGTAATCCTTGTAAAACAGCTGCTCACCCGTCACGGCGTCGGTGCCGCGATAGCGCTTCGAGCGGTTCTCGGCCGACAATTGCGACGAGATCTGGTCGGTGATCGCCCAGTCCAGCGTCGCGTTGATCATGTGCTTGGCCGTCTGCGTCAGCGGCAGGCCGGCTTCCGCGCCGCTCTTCTGCTCGCTGTCCGTGTAGGTGTAGTTCGCGCGCAGCGAGACGTTCTCGAGAATCTCGTAGCGACCGGCCACCTCGGCGCCCTGGATCACAACATTATCGATGTTCACCGTCTTGGAACTCGTCGAATAGCCAAGGTCGGCATACTCGCCCGTGTCCGTGCAGCTCAGCGTGAGCCCGGCGCCGCACGGCTGCGAGGTAATCTTGTCCTCGAACTCGTTGTAGAAAACCGTCACGTTGAAGTTGTGCCCGGCATCGCTCTCCCAGTAAGCGGCAATCTCGCTGCTCGTGCTGGTTTCAGGTTTCAGGTCCGGGTTGCCGAACAGCGGCGTCGTCCCTTGCCCGCCAAAGCCGGTTACGCCTTCATACAGCTGTGTCGTCTTCGGAGTCTTGAAACCCGTGCTGACGCCGCCCTTGATCGTCCAGTCCGGCGCGAGGCTGTAGACGCCGTACAGGCGCGGGCTCACCTGGTCGCCAAACACCTCATGGTCGTCATAGCGCAGGCCGCCCGTGATCGACAGCGGCGCGATTGGCGTCCACGTGTCCTCCGCAAACACGGAGTACATGTTGTGCTCCTGTTTCTGGCCGGGCGTGCCATCCTCGATCCCGAACACGCCATCCGTCAGCTCGCCGCGAATGACCTGCGCGCCCACAACAGCCACGTGCTCGCCCGCCAGCTCGAACGGCATGTCCAGCTTGGCGTCCAGCGTGTACTGCGCGCTTTCCAGCGTCCGCTTGGGGCGGGGCAGGAAGGTGCTCTCCGCCAATGCGCGGCGCTCGGCCAGCGTGAGACCAGCATACGGCCCGGTCGCATCGATCATCTGCAGCAGCAGTTCGCGTTCGGCGACCGTGAACGGCATTGTGCGGCCGTCATTGTTCGTCGCCACGTGCGCCAGCGAGACAAAGCTGTTGCCGAAGCCCCATTCGCCGCTGTGCGTCAGCGACCAGGTATCGCGCGTGAATTCCTGCGACGCGCTGTAACCCGCGCGCGGATTGGCGCGTCGGCTCCACGTGCCGCCGTTGGTCGCGCAAGCCGCTGCGTTGTTGCCGACAGCGCCCAGGCAGAAATTGCCGGCGGTGAAAATGCTGTTGATGTTGTCGACCGTCCCGACCGGATATTCTTCCACGCCCTGATCGTTGATCTTGATCGCGTTGTCGTATTCCTGCTTCGAGGTGTCGTAGTCGAACACCAGTCGCTGGTTGTCGGCCATGTTCCACGACAGGCTGCCGCCCAGCGCGATGTTGGTATTGTCCACCGTCTTGCCGCCGCCGCCGAAACCGAGCGCGCGGTTCTGTTCCACGCCAGCCGGATCGGTCACCGACGCATAAACCGGGTTCGATGCATCGCGCTTGTACCAGCTGCCGCGCAGGCTGAGATTCAGCACGTCCGAAACGATCGGCCCCGACAGGAAGAAGTCGACCGTCGAGTCATCGCCGAACTGGTCATTCTCCTGCAGGCTGTGGCTGAGCGTCACCGATCCGCTCCAGACGTCCGCCACCTTCTTTGTGATGATGTTGATCACGCCGCCCAGCGCGTCAGAGCCATACAGCGTCGACGCCGGACCGCGGATCACCTCGATCCGCTCGATCTGATCCAGCGGCGGAATGTGGTTGAACTGGTTGCCGCTGAAGCTGTTCGGATAGATGTCCCCGTGATTGTTCTGGCGCTTCCCGTCGATCAGGATGAGCGTGTAGTCGGAGCCCATGCCGCGCAGGCTGATCGTGCGCTGGCCGGTCTTGTCCGCCGTCTCGCTGACATCGACGCCTTCCAGATCGCGCACCGCGTCGATCAGGGTCATGTACGGGCGCTGCTTCAGCTCTTCTGCCGTGATGACGCTGATCGAGGCCGGCGCATCGGTCAGCTTCTGCTCGAACCCGGACGCGGTGACGACGACCACATCTTCCGGCGCGGATTGCGGACCAGCCGCCAACTCCTGCGCCTGCGCCTGCGCCGTCAGCGCCAGCGACGAACAGGTCGCCAGAAGAATTGCCCCACACACACCCGTCCGCCGCATCATCCAGCCGTCTCCATTGATTTCAGGAGCGGTCTTAGACGCTTCAATTGCAAATGAGAATAACTATCAGTTGCATAAATCGCGCCGGATTGTCGCAGTTAGGGCGTTGAAATGTAATGCAGATTTCGTCTTCTGCCGCGCGCGTCAACACCCGCTCCCCTCGTCAGTTATGCGTCAGGCTCCGGCCAGACACCTGCAAGAAAACGCGCCCGTGCGCTCCCCTGTCGATCAGAATAACTTATCGAACGATGGGCCTCCTGCATCTGGCTACATGATGATCAACATACTAAACCCACCCCGTCACCGCTGACGTGATCAATCGCACGCTCAGGCCGCCAGGAATACAGAAGCATGCTTGCGCCGCCTGTCGAACAATCCGCGAGCACGCGCGGGGCATTGC
>JAVBYB010000234.1 GCA_030824255.1 bacterium | reverse complement strand
CAGTCGCGTTGGCGCCCAACCCGTCCCTGCCTGCGCCAATCATTCAAACTGCTACGGTCCCGGCTACGACCGCCAAGCCTACGGCTGCCAAGCCTACGGCTTCCAAACCTGCGGAGACCAAGGTCGCTGTCGCCCCGCCTCCCGTTGCCGCTAGCGGCCCGATTTCCCTGAAAACGGCGGCCGCCCTCCCGGCAAAACCCGAGCTAAAGCCGGATACCAAGGCGACCAAATCTACGGCGGCTGCCCCGACGCCCGCACCGGTCGCCAAGTCCGTGCTGCCCCAGCCGCAGCAGACCGCGCCACAGGTCCCCGTCGGATCCCGCGAGTTCATCTGGCCGGTCTCCGGGCCGGTCCTCAAGGGCTTCGGCCTCTCCGCAGACGGCCAGCGCAATGACGGTGTGAATATCTCCGCCGCCAAAGGCGCCGAAGTCCGTGCCGCCGCCGGTGGGGAAGTCGTCTACGCAGGCAGCGAACTGGCCGGCTTCGGCAATCTTGTCCTGATCCGCCATCCGGGCGGATGGGTAACAGCTTACGCGCACGCCGATTCCGTGCAGGTGGCAGAGGGTGACCTCGTGAAGCAGGGGCAGCCGATCGCCAAAGCGGGCTCCACCGGGAATGCCGCCTCTCCGCAGGTGCATTTCGAACTGCGCAAAGGCAAGGAGCCGGTCGATCCGACGCTCCATCTGCCGGCGTTGCGCGGCTGACGTTGCGACGAACTCCCCGTTACATCGGCCTGCCGTGGCGATACGACCTGATTTGAAGGGCGTCCGGACGGAAAAGCTTGCATTGCCAAGGGGGGCTCTCCCGATATAGTCCGCCCGCCATAAGCTCCCCATGTTTGCGGGAGCGATAGAGATTCCCACGGAGACCCGATGCTGCCGATTCCGATGTTCTTCCAGACTGCTGCTGCCCCGGCGGCCGGAGCTGCACCCGGCGGCGACCTGCTGATGAGCCTGATGCTGCCGGTCGGCATGATCGTGATCTTCTACTTCCTGCTCATCCGCCCGCAGAACCAGCGCATGAAAAAACATCGCGCGATGGTCCAGGGCATGAAAAAAGGCGACACGGTCGTCACCCAGGGCGGCATCATCGGCCGCGTTTTCAAGCTGTCGGACGATGAAGTCACGATCGACACCGGCGAAGGCGGCAAGCTGCGCATCGTCCGCGGCATGATCGTTGACGTGAAGAACAAGGCCGACGCCCCGGCTGCCGCCAACGACGTCAAGGAAGGCTGATCCTTCCCATGCTGCTGCGTTTCCCACCCTGGAAGGTGGCGCTGGTCCTCGGAGCCCTGATCCTGGGGTTTCTGGCGTGCGCCCCGAACATGCTCAACGAAGAGCAGCGCCGGTCCTATTTCGGCTGGTGGCCGACGCAGCCGCTCAAACTTGGCCTCGACCTGAAGGGCGGGGCGTCGATTCTTCTGGAAATTCCGGAAGCCGACCTCCGGACCAACGAGCTGCGCGAAGCTAACCGCATGGTGGGCGAGAAGCTGCGTGAAACGCCGCTGATCCCCATCCGCGAGCGGAACGCGCAGGGCGATGCCGTGATCGTACGTGTCGCCAACGCGACGGATACGCAGCGCGCCATTGATCGCCTCCGCACGCTTGGCGCCGCTGATATGTATGCGATCAGCCAGCGGCCCGATGGCGCAATCGAGCTGAAATTCACCGAAGCGCACTTCCAGCGGCTCATGAACGATGCGGTAGAGGCGTCGCGCCAAGCCGTGCAGCGTCGCTCGGACAATACCGGTTTGGTCGAGCCGAACATCACCAAACAGGGCGAAAATCGCGTCCTGATCGAGGTTCCCGGCCTCACGCCGGAGCGCGTTACCGAGCTGGTGGACCTGCTCACGCAGGCCGGCGCGCTGACCTTCAACATGGTAGATACGCAGGCCAATCCGGCCGACTACGAGATCGGCGTCCCGCGTAACAACCGCGTTGCGCTTCCGAACGAGAGCATGGGCGGGGCTCCGCAGGTGGTAATGCTCGACCCGATCATCTCGGGCAGCGACCTGTCCGGCGCCTTCCAGGCGTACGACCAGTACAACAGCCCGAACATCTCCTTCACGCTGCATGGGCCGGGCGCGCAGAAATTTGGGCGGGCGACGTCGGCCAATGTGGGCCGTCCGTTCGCCATCGTTCTCGACAATCGCATCATCTCGGCTCCAACTATCAACTCGCCGATCACCTCGGGTTCTGGCCAGATCACCGGCCAGTTCACGATGCAGGAGGCGCAGGATCTTGCGGTTGTTCTGGCGTCAGGCCAGCTGCCGGCGAAGCTTCAGGTGGTCGAACAGCGCGTCGTTGACGCCAGCCTCGGCGCAGACTCAATTCAGGCAGGCGTGCTTGCGTCCATCGTCGGCGTCGTCCTCGTGATCATCTTCATGATCGCGGCCTACGGCCTGCTAGGCGTGTTCGCGTGCATCGCCCTGATCTGCAACCTCTTCATGATGATTGGCGTGTTGTCTGCCTTTGGCGCGACGCTTACCCTGCCGGGCATTGCCGGTATCCTGCTGACCATGGGTATGGCCGTCGACTACAACGTGCTGATTTTCGAACGAATACGCGAAGAGAAGAAGGCAGGGCGATCGCCCGTCACGTCGGTTGAAGCTGGCTATGAAATGGCGATGGCTACCATCGTCGACGCCAACATTACTCACCTCGTAGCAGCGGGCGTCATGTTCATGCTGGGGGAAGGTCCTGTCCGTGGATTTGCCGTGACGCTGGCCATCGGCGTTCTGACCTCGATCTTCACAGCGGTCATCGTAGCCCGCTGGATCATGTCGATGTGGCTCCGCGCCACCCGGCCGAAATGGATTCCGATCTGAGGGATGGCGTCGCCGCCTAAGAAATGGAGCAAGTGATAGGTCGTATT
>JAVBYB010000401.1 GCA_030824255.1 bacterium | reverse complement strand
ATCGCAGCCATGCGGCCGAGGCAGAAGGTCATGCTCGTCTTGCCTTCGCTGGGCAGCGAGGAGACCACAGCCACGGTCTTTGCGGCCTTGTCTATGTCGGCAAACATGATCGAGGCGCGCAGGTGGCGGAACGCCTCCGCATAGCCCGAGTGAGGTTTCTCGACGAGATAGTCTGCCGGATTGGCGCGCGCCTTGGTGAAGCCGCCGACGGGCGGCAGCAGCGGGATCTGGCCGATGTACGGCACGCCTGCGACCTGCTCGACTTCCTCCGGCGTCGACATATAGTTGTCGAGCAGTTCGAGGATCAGGCCAACAAAGCCAGCCAGGGCGAGGCCCAGCATGAGGCCGAGCGCGAGGTTGAGGTTGGTGTTCGGGAAGCTCGGCGCCATCGGAACGGGCGCATAGCTGTCAACGACGGCGTCGGCTTCGGTAATGCCGTCGAGCTCGTTGGTTTCCTTGAAGCGGTTGTTGAATTCCTCAAACAGCGTCCGCGTTGCAAGGGCATCGCGTTCAAGCGAGGCCTGTTCAACGCCGGCGCGGTTGTTCTGCGCCAGCTCGCCCTTGGCGCCGTTCAGGCTGCCCTGCAGGCTGTTCACACGCTCGCGTGCGATCATCACTTCCTGGTCCAGCGAGGATGCGATGCGTTGCAGCTCGGCGTTGATCTGGCGGGCGTTGTCCTGTTCTTCGGCGATCACCTTCAGATATTCAGGGTGTCTGATATCGTAACGGCGCACGACGTCGGCCTTGCGCGCGGTCAGCGCGCTCTGTGCTGAGCGCAAGTCGCGGATGGTGTCCGAGTTCTGGGCTTCGGCGATGTTGTCGATCCCGCCGCCGGCGCGCATCTGCGAATTGAGGTTGCGGAGACGCGCGCTCTTGGTAGCGTAGTCGGATTGCGCCTCGGTGAGCTGGGCGTTGATTTCGCGGATGGTCTGTTCGGTCAGCGTGTCGCCGCCGGAGCGCAGCAGGCCGGTCGAGGCGCGATGGGCTTCAACGCGGCTTTCGGCATCGCGCAGTTCCACGCGCAGTTCGCTGACACGTTCGTCGAGCCATTCCTGGGCGCGACGCGTCGCCTTGAATTTCGTGTCGAGCTGGTTGTCGAGATAGACCTCGGACAGCGTGTTCGCGAGCAGCGCGGCCATCGCCGGATCACGGCTGAGGGCATTGATCTCGATGATGTAGGTCGAACCGACGCGGTTGACCCACACAGCTTCCTGCACGGCGGAGACGACGCTATCGAGCGTGGCGCGCTCGGCGACGGCGGGATCTACCGGCGCGGCGTTCCTCGGGGCGGGATTGCCGAACGGCAGCAGGCCCTTGAAGAACGCTTTGACGCCGCCGATGCCGGCGTCGAAATCGCTTGGCTCGGCAAGTTCGGCGTTGAATTCGGGGTTCTTGGTGAGGTCGAGTTTCACCACCAGCTTTTCGATCAGCGAGCGGCTGCGGAGGACTTCCGCTTCCGTGTCGACGATCGCGGCGTTGGCCGGCATCCCGGACAACACAGCGCCGATATCGACCACGCGTTGGTCGCGCGAATTGATGATGACGCGCGACGTTGCGGTATAGGACGCCGTCAGCTGGAAGGTGTGGATCGCGACAGCCGCGAAGGTCAGCGCGAACACGGCCAGCATGACGCCAAGACGGCGACGCACGGCGCGGACAACCCGCTGGATCGTGATGACATTCTCGCCTTCCGGAGGGCCAGATGACGACGGAACCGACCCTCGCGGGTGGCCGGTCGTCATGTCGAGAGGGTGGACCTGGTTCAACGGAATGGCTCCGAACGACACACGCTGTGCGTCAAACACGATGGCTTACGGGTAGAGGCGAATGCCGACGCTCAGGATGTTCTGCTCGATATCCGGACCGGCGTCGCTGCCGGTGGAGTCTTGCGAACGCGCCGAATACTGGGTTTCGAAGCGCGCATGACGGTTCAGCTTGTACGCGGCGCCGACAGCGGCCGTGAAAGCCTCATCTTCGCGGTCGAAATCGAGGCCGCCGTATTCGTTGGTCTCCTGGCGGACGCTGCCGAACAGCAGGATGTTGCGGAACAGCTCGTGATCGACGCGCACGCCATAGGTCGTGTTGATGGCGGACGCGGACGTGGCGAGGCCGGGGTCGACGACGCCGCGGTTGGCCAGGAAGGTAATGGTCGTGAGTTGCGTCGGGAACCATTCGACATTGGCGCGGACGTTGAGGCCATCGATAGTTCCAAAGTCCGGATTGTCGCGCTCATCGGTGACCGTACCAACCGCGATCTCGCCGCGGATCGGAGCAGCCAGCTCGAAGTTCACGCCGGCGTCGACAGTGCTGCGCGTGCCGTCGCGATCGAACGAGCTATAGTCCAGATCGGCGCTGTAGCCCTGGACGAACACGGCCACGTCCGGAGAGATGGCGTAGGACAGGCGGGCGTTGACGTAGTTCGCGGTGTTGTCCCGGAACTGCTGATCCAGCTGGTCGAACGTTTCATCCGTCGTGCCGACCGTGCCTTCGAGCTGGTAGCGGTCCATACGGTAGATCGCCTGCACGAAAGCGCCGACGCGGTCGAACGAGGCGCGTTCCGTGACGCCGAACGAGGCGGCCTGGTAGCGCTCTTCGGTGAAGTGCCCGCCTTCCACACCGCCGCGGAACATCAGATTGCGCGTGGCATCCAGACGTCCGTTGAGGAATAGGGTGTAGTCGGTCGAGGATTCGTCGCCGAAGTCGGAGTATTCGCGATGGTCAACCGTGGCGCCGGCGGCGACCTCGTGGACGGACCAGTCGGAGCGAGCCTCGATCTCCGGCGTGAGACGGATGATCGTGTCGCTTTCCTCGTTGTCCGGGGTCGCGAAGATGTTGTCGTTGAACTCTGCCGCGGCGCCAACGCTGGAGCGGATGT
>JAVBYB010000014.1 GCA_030824255.1 bacterium | reverse complement strand
CAACGGAATACCTCGATCCTTCCTGTGGTTCGCCGACATGCGGCGCTTGCCAAACCCGGTCATGAAATGATTATCCCGCGAGTCGCGCGGGAATGTGTCATCACGCGTTTCGGAGCCTTCAGGGAAATCCGCCATGTTGTTCAAAGGGTCCATGCCCGCACTCGTAACCCCTTTCCGCGATGGGAAAGTGGACGAGAAGGCGTTCGTGGCGCTCGTTGAGCGGCAAATCGCGGGCGGAACGCACGCCGTTGTCGTCTGCGGAACGACCGGGGAGGCTTCTACGCTGTCGCACGAGGAAGACCGGCAAGTGGTCGAGCTGTGCGTCAAAACGGTGGCGGGTCGGGTTCCGGTCATTGCTGGCACAGGCTCCAATTCCACCGCCGAGGCGCTTGGCCTCCTGCAGCACGCTAAGACGGTCGGAGCTCACGCAGCCCTGATCGTGAACCCGTATTACAACCGGCCGACCCAAGATGGCGTTTATGCACATTACAAAACTTTGAGTGAAGCGGTCCAACTGCCAATTTTCCTCTACAATGTCCCGGGACGGACGGGTTCCGACATGTCCGTGGAACTCATTGCGCGGCTGTCGCAATTGCCAAACGTGGTCGGCATCAAGGATGCCTCGTCCGACCTGTCGCGCGTCGCCCGCCATTCCGCGCTTTGCCGGCAAGGTTTCATTCAGATTTCGGGCGACGACCCCAGCGCCGTGGGATTCAACGCGCAGGGCGGGGTGGGTTGCATCTCGGTGACGGCCAACGTCGCGCCAGAGCAGTGCGCGCAGATGCAGAATGCGACGCTGAAGGGCGATTATGCCGAGGCCCGCCGTATCAACGACAAACTGGCCCGCCTGCATCGCGCCATGTTCCTCGAAGCCAGCCCCGCGCCTGCCAAGTACGCCCTGTCCCTGTTGGGTCTGTGCACGGATGACGTCCGCCTGCCGCTGGTCCCCGTGCAAAGCCAGGCCGTGAAAGACGAGATCAAGGCGGCGATGCAGGAAGCCGGCGTACTCTGATGGCTCAGTCACCAAGGACCCAGGGGGCCAAAAGCGGCGGGCAGAACCCCAAAGGCAAATCGCGCCGCGAGCTTGCGCAAAAGCTCGTCGCCGAAAACCGGCAGGCGCGGCGCAACTACGAGATTGTCGATACGCTCGAAGTCGGCGTCGTGCTGACCGGTTCGGAAGTGAAATCGCTCCGGGAAGGACGCGCCAACATCGCGGAGGCCTACGCCCGCGAAGAAGGCGGCCAGATCGTCATGGTCAATTCCACCATCCCGACCTATCCGCCCGCCGGCCAGTTCAACCACGATCCGAACCGCAAGCGCATTCTTCTCGTGAAGAAGCGCGAGTTCAACCGCCTGATGGGCGCCGTTGAACGGGATGGCCGTACGCTCGTGCCGCTTGAGCTCTACTTTGGCGGCACAGGCATGGCGAAAATCAAACTCGCCCTCGCGACAGGCCGCCGCGCCCCCGACAAACGCGACGTCGAAAAGAAACGCGACTGGGACCGCCAGAAGGGCAGGATCCTGCGCGATCGCGGCTGACACCCCTTTGCCGTCACGCGTTCCCGTGATGGAACCCCTCTCGTGTACAGTTTCGAACATAGGAACTCCTCTCGCGCGTCATGTGGATGCGGAAAGCGTCTGATTGCGTTGACAGCGGCGCCGACCGCCAGTCTGCTTCAGCCGAGTTGAACTGGCCTGACACGGCGCGGAGGACATTCAATGGGAATCTGGACGCCTGGCCCCGGACCGACCGCAGGCAACGATACATTCACGGGTGACGAGACTGCCGAAGTCGCCTCGGGCGGCGATGGCAACGATACGCTGAGTGGCAATGGCGGCAACGACACCCTGAACGGTGACGCGGGTGATGACGTCCTCACGAGCGGCGCCGGACTGCTCAATTTTCTCAATGGCGGCGCAGGCGATGACCTCCTGCAAGGAGGCACTGGTCAGGACACGCTCGAGGGCGGCGATGGCGCTGACGTCATCAATGGCGGCGCGGGCCTGAGCCTCATTGTCGGCGGCGCGGGCGATGACGTCCTCAACGGCGAGCAGGGCGACGACTTCCTGACCGGCGGCGCCGGCAGAGACACATTTGTCTTCAACGTTCGAGACTTTGGGTTCACCGATCGCATCACTGATTTTGAATCCGGCGAAGCAGGCGATCTGATCGATCTGTCGTTCTTCAATATCGCCAACCTCGGAATGATCCTCCCTCACATGACCGAGGAAGCAGGTGGAACGCGCATCACGCTTCCATTCAACGGCGGAGCATTTTCATTCCTGATTGAGAGCGTGCTCATCTCGGACCTGACAGCCGCCAACTTTGTCTTTGGCGCCGCCAGCGAAGACCTCGATGTTGCGGGATCAGGCGCCCTGTTCGGCGGATCTGGAGATGATCTGCTCACGGGCGGCAGATTCGACGATCTTTTCGACGGCGGCGCCGGCGCTGATCGCTTTCATGTGGCTGCGCGCGAGTTTGGAAACGACACGATCTTCAACTTCAGCCTGTCAGAGGGCGACAGGCTTGTCCTGTCGACGATAGGCGTCCCTGATTTTGAAACGCTGGCGCCCTACGTCACCGAGGGGCCGGATGGCGTCACCATCGCGATGTTCTATCGCGGCTTCAGCGAGTCCATCTTTCTGGAGGGCGTGTCGTGGTTTGACCTCGCGAATGGCGCAATCACGTTCTCCTCCCTGGATATCCCGCTCACAATCAGCGGGGCTGGTCAGGATGACGTTCTCTTCGGTGCGCACGGCGATGATGTAATTACGTCGGGCGACGGCGACGATGAGCTCAATGGCGGCGGCGGTATCGACTATCTGTGGGGACAAGCAGGCAACGATCTGCTGCGCGGCGGTCGCGGTAACGACCGTCTGGAAGGC
>JAVBYB010000444.1 GCA_030824255.1 bacterium | reverse complement strand
ACAGGGCATGCTGGTCGAAGAGGATGTTGTTTCGCTGGGTCGACGCACTACCTCATCGGTTGTGCAGGCAATCTTCCTCGTCATAGCGCTCGATGCGATGTTCGCCATCTTCTACTTCCAGCTGAACATATGACCGAGCACGCAACCCTTCTGAACAACGAGACAGTCGCGGCTGATGGCGAGGTGGCTATCCGCGTCCGCGGCGTGATCAATCGCTTTGGCCCCAAGACCGTACATGACGGGCTGGACCTCGACATCATGAAGGGTGAAGTGCTGGGCGTCATCGGCGGATCGGGCACGGGCAAGTCCGTGCTTCTGCGTTCGATCGTCGGCCTGCATACGCCGACTGCTGGCGAGATCGAAGTCCTGGGCCACAAGTTGACCAGCCTTTCGGCTGACGAGCGCGTGAAAGTTGAACGCCGCTGGGGCGTCATGTTCCAGGACGGCGCGCTTTTCTCCACCATGACGGTGCGGGAGAATGTGATGGCTCCGATGCGGGAGCACACGAAGATTCCCCTCGCGCTGATGCGAGAGCTGGCCGATCTCAAGATTCGTCTTGCCGGCCTGGAACTGGAAGCTGCTCCAAAGCGGCCAGCCGATCTTTCCGGCGGCATGCGCAAGCGCGCGGCGCTGGCGCGGGCGCTGTCCCTTGATCCGGAACTGTTGTTCCTGGACGAGCCCACCGCGGGTCTCGATCCAATCAGCGCGGCGCGCTTTGACGAGCTGGTCCGTTCGTTGACCCAGGCGCTTGGCCTGACTGTTTTCCTTGTGACCCACGACCTCGACACGTTGGCGGCGACCTGTGATCGCATCGCGGTGCTGAGCGACGGCAAGGTGCTTGCAGTTGGTCCGCTTGATGAGGTTCGCCAGAACCCGCATCCGTGGATTCAGGAGTATTTCTCTGGGCCTCGTGGCCGAGCGGCGAAGAGATAGATCATGGAAACGAAAGCCAATTACGTACTCATCGGGGCGTTCGTCTTTCTAGCGGCAGGCGCCCTCGCGCTTTTCACGCTGTGGATCGCGGGCAACCCCTTCAGCCGGAGCTTTGAAGACTATGACGTCGTCTTCAGCGGACCGGTGAACGGCCTGTCCGAAGGCGGCGAGGTTCGCTTCAACGGCATCAAGGTGGGCGAGGTGACAACGCTTCGCCTCGACCGTCAGGACCCCAACCGCGTGATCGCGCACATCCGGGTTGAGGGGCAAACGCCGGTGCGGACGGACAGCGTCGCGCAGCTGAACTTCCAGGGCATCACGGGCGTCACCTTCATCCAGATTCTCGCCGGCGATCCCTCGGCGCCGCTTCTTGAATCCGTGAACGGAGAAGTGCCGCAGATCCCGACGAGCCGTACGCTGGTGGACGAGCTTTTCCAGGGTGGTCAGGATCTACTGGGCGTTTCCGGTGATACGATCCGCAAGATCAACGAGTTACTCTCGGACGAGAACCTGTTGCACCTGAGCTCCACGCTGTCGGGTATCGACAAGGCAGTGAACAAGATCGCTGCCGATGACGGTGTGCTCGATGAAGCGACGCGCGCCATGGCCAAGATCAACACGGCGGTCGATGCTCTCGAAGCCGCCGCCAAGTCGTTTGACACGGCCGCTGTCAGCCTGACGTCTGATTTTCATTCGTTGTCGACGGATGCATCGTCTGCAATCCAGAAGCTGGATCCTGTTCTTGATGATGCAAGGACCGCGATGAAAAATCTGAACGAGACGGTCACCGCCATCAACAAGGACGTGACCCCCGCCGCCTCCCGCGCCATCCGCCAGGTCGGGCACTCGGCTGCGGACTTCCGGATCATCCTGCAACGTCTTGAAGATGTGCTCGGGGAAATCGAGCAGGATCCGAGCCAGTTTATCTACCAGCAGCCCTCGCCAGTGGAGCGCTAGATCATGAAACCGCTGATCGCCGCCGCGGCGCTTGCTTCTACCATATTGATGTCAGGATGCCTTTCTGTCCTGCCTGAACCGAGTATTCCCCTGGCGCTGATTGCGCTGCCGGCAGATCGTGCGAACGCGCCTGCCACGCCGTTGCAGGCGGATGTTGCGGTTTATTCGCCTGAAAGCTCGCGGGCATTCGCGGGCACGGACATCGCCGTGCGAACCGATCAGGAACTGGTTTTCCTTGGCGATGTGCGTTGGTCGGACAACGCCCCCCAGTTGCTGCAGGGCGCGGTGGTGAATGCGCTCACCAAGTCAGGCGGTACCGGACGCGCAGTGCCTGCCCAGTTGGGGGCCGATGTTGACTACGACGTGCGCTGGCGGATCGTTGACCTGTCTACTGGACGGGAGACGGCGCCGGTACGTGCGGAGGTTCAGGTAAGCGTGCTGGATTCCAACACGCGCCGCATGGTCGCCCAGCAGTCGTTTACCGCTGAAGGCTCGCCCTCGGATCGTGCGCCGCGTGCCCGAGCCGCTGCGCTTGCGTTGGTCGCGCAGGAGGTTGCCGACAAGGTTGCCGCCTTCGTGGCGCAGGCTGCGGTTGCAAAGTAGTCCGACCTGCAAGGGCAGGATTACATCTGCGCGCCGAGCGCAGCATCGAGCAGAAGATAGGCAGACAAGCGCGGCGCGGCGTCTTCGCGCGAGCGATCGGCCATCGAGAGAACCTTCAGTGCATCCGGCTCTTCAGCAGCAACGAAGGTACGTGCGGCGTGCTGCAGATCACGGTCGGATTCCAGCAGGCGCGTGACGCGCTGGATCTCGCTCGGCGCCGTGTCGCGGATCGCGCGACGGCGCTGACGTTCACCCTGATGGGCGGCGCTGGAGATACGACGCAGATCCGATGCTTTGACGACGTTGAGGCGGACGCCGCCGCGATCCAGCTTGTCGATGATTGATCCGGCTGACTGCTGTTCGTTGACCTTGGGCGCCATTTCTTCGACGCCA
>JAVBYB010000093.1 GCA_030824255.1 bacterium | reverse complement strand
AGAAGGGCGGGCCGTACGACTACGCGAGCTGATCGGCATGTCGGCGACGTTCGCGGAGTTTCTCGTCGCCGCCATCGTGATGGAAATCACGCCGGGCCCGAACATGACATGGCTGGCGCTCCTGTCGGCGCGTGAAGGCCGCATGGCCGGCTTCATGGCTGTCGCAGGCATCGCGCTGGGCCTCACCCTTCTCGCCATCATCGCGGCCACGGGCGCCGCCGCGATGATGAACACCTACCCTGCAATCTATGAGCTTCTGCGCTGGGGCGGGGTGTTGTTCCTGCTCTACCTCGCGTGGGAGGCATGGGTCGGCGAGAAGAAGGCCCAGGCTGACGGCCAGGGCCGCCACTTTGTTCGCGGCCTGATCGTGAATCTTCTCAATCCCAAGGCCGCCGCCGTCTTCATCGTGATGATCCCTAGCTTCGCAGGCGTGGGACAGACGACAACACAGATCGCCATGACGGCGGCCTACCTCTGCATCGCCACGCTCGCGCATGGCCTGATTGTCTCCTTCTCGGGCAGCTTCGAAAAGGCGCTCGCCGACCCGCGTCGCGAACGGCTTGTCCGGCGGATCTTTGCGGTCGCCCTTGTCGGCGTGGCTCTGTGGTTCGCATTCAGCAGCGGACGCCCCGCCTGAGCCCTCCAGAACACTGACCGCTGCAGTCTCTGGATCATCGCCCCGGAAGCGGAGTAGACATCCTCGCAAGCGATCCGGACCAAACCCATGAAGCCACGTGAACTGATCGGTACGGCCAAAGTGCCCGGCGGCGTCGAGCTTCGCCTGATCCGTCATGGCGATGATCATGTGATCATGGTCGACAACAACGAGCTCATGAGCAGCCGCGTCGGCGGTTCGGAGGAAGCGCTCGCAACCATGTCCTGCGAGCGACTGCCCAAGGGCATCGAGCCCCACCTGCTGATCGGCGGCTACGGCATGGGTTTCACCCTGCGCGCCGCACTGGCCATCATCGGCTCGGGCGGGCGCGCCACAGTGGCCGAACTTGTGCCGGAGATCATCGCCTGGGCGCGCGGCCCGATGGAGAAGCTCACCGCCGGCTGCCTTGACGATCCACGCGTGGACCTGATCGCGGGCGATGTCGCCGCTGCCATCAAATCCGCTACCAAACGCTACGACGCCATCCTGCTTGATGTGGACAACGGCCCCTCCGGCCTCGTCAGGGCCGACAATAACGGACTCTATTCGATGAGGGGCCTCGCGGCCGCGAAAGCCGCGCTACGTGCCGGCGGCGTCCTCGCTATCTGGTCAGCTGCGCCAGACGCCGCCTTCACCCGTCGCCTGAAGGATGTAGGCTTCAAGGTGGAAGAAATCACCGTACGCGCCCGCAGCAATGGCAAGGGCCCGCGCCATACGATCTGGTTCGCCAGTCCGCGTTGAACTAGCTCTCCGCCGCCGGTGTCTCCAGCCGCCAGCCCGCGCCTTCGCCCTGACTCATCAGTTGCGCCAGCCAGGGCAGCGCGGCACGCAGGTGCTCCGCCACGCCGAACGGCGCGTTCGCGATCACGATGCCCGCGCCCGCCAGCTTGCCCTCGCCAATCGCCCGCACCCAAAGGTCCGCGACCAGAACCTTCGCCGGCTCGATGCCGCCATCCTCGATCAGCATCGACGCCAGCTCGCCATCGAATGCCTCCACATGCGCGACATCCTTGATCGGCCGCCAGTAGATATACGTCCCCTGCGGCCAGCGCTTGATCGCCCCCCGCGCCGCCTTCAGCATCCAGTCGAAATCCGCCTTGCGCGTCGTCGTCCCCACCTCGAAAGGCGGATCGATCAGCACAAGCCCCCGCCGCTCCGGCGGCGGCAGGTAGGCCGGCAACGCCTCGAACCCGTCGCGCTGTTCGATCTTCACGCGCTTGTCGCGCCCCATCGCCTCGCGCAGCAATGCACCGCTCGCCTCGTGCAACTCGCACAGCCGCACCGCGTCGTCCTCCCGTGTCATGCGCTGCGCAATGAAGGGCGAACCCGGATAATGCTTCAGCCCTCCGGCATTCATGCCGCGGATCACGTTCAGCCACGGCGCCAGCGCATTGCGAACATCCTGCGGCGCGCCCCGCTCGGCCTCCCACACACGGCCAACGCCGTCCTTCCACTCGGGGCTGCGCTCCGCCTCGTCGCCCTCAAGGTCGTACATGCCGATCCCAGCATGGGTATCGATATAGCGGTAAGGTGCCGCCTTCTGGTTCAGCCGGTCGAAGCACAGCGCCAGCGCGACGTGCTTCACCACATCGGCAAAATTTCCGGCATGAAAGGCGTGTCGGTAATTCAGATTACTCTCCCGCATCCTCAAGAATGACGCAGTTATCATCGCTCTGTCGGAAACGAAACTTGGCCTGACGCCCCGGGCATCTTAAGTGATGCCTGAAACAGCTCCCCGGAGAGTTCCTTGCCCCTTTTCATGTGCCCCAACGACGACACCCAGATGCAGAAGATCACGCGCGAAGGCGTGGACCTCGACATCTGCCCCACCTGCAAGGGTATCTGGCTGGACCGTGGCGAACTCGACAAGCTGCTCGTCGCCGAGCGTGAGGAATCCGAAAAGGCGGTCCAGGCCCATCGCCGCTTCCAGCAGGAAGTGAAAAGCTTCGAGACCAACCCCGACGAGTGGAAGCGCAGCCACAAATACGACGACGATCGCAAGCGCTATCGCTACGATGGCGACGACGATGACGACGACCGCCACCGCGATGGCCGCCGCAAGCGCCGCGGCGGGTTTGACCTGTTCGACATCTTCGACTGACCCGCGCCACCGCTAACGGAAATCCAAAGCGCGCAGCGCTTCAGTCTCCGAAACCCGGATCGACAAAATCCGGTTTCTGCGGAAGCCGTCCCACCATGTCGTGGATGCCGCCCAGACTGGCGGCGCCGCCA
>JAVBYB010000586.1 GCA_030824255.1 bacterium | reverse complement strand
GACGAGGATACGGCCGATGATCTGGGGGGCCGTGGGCTGCTGGGCCCAGGCGCGGCTGTTGGGCGATAGTTCGTGCGCAGCCGCAATAGCGCCTGCGGATGCAGTCAGCGCCAAGGCGCTTGCAAACCAAGACCGCATCGAAACCCCTCGCGAGACGAACAAACCACTTAGTCACGGACTGCCGAACGCAGTCTCTTACGGCGTCTTAGAACAACATGCCGCCTGAAACCTCAAGCGGCCTGCATAAACCTTATTTCACGGTCAAAGCGACCATCCGAATTGCCTGGCGAGATCCTGCCAGGTGACCAGCAGAGCAAAGCTGGCGAGGCATGCAAGGCCGATTGTCAGCCCGATTCTCTGGACTTTTTCGGGTATTTCCTTGCCGGTGACGCCTTCGGCGATGCACAGGACCGCCGCGCCGCCGTCCAGGACGGGAATCGGCAGGAGGTTGAAGAAGCCCACGCCGATGGACAACAGGGCTGTCAGCTGGATCCAGCTCAGCATCAGGCCGCCCAGGCGGTCCTGCAGGCTGACATCCGGCTGTTTCATGTGCAGGTCGGTGACCTTGTCGGCCAGGCTGAAGATGCCGACCGGGCCGGAGAGCTTGTCCAGCCCGTCCTTGCCCGTGAACAGGCGTCGCAGCACGTTCACCGTTGCCCCGATGGCATCGCCCGTGGCGCTGACGCCGTAGCCGATGGCTTCGATCGGGTTCAGGGAGCGCATCGAGATATCGCGGTGGCTCATGGCGAGGCCGACCTTGCCGACCTTCTCGGTGACGTCCAGGGCCTCGTTGCGCTCGACCGTCTCCCTCGGGGTGGCGATGAGCGTCAGAGTCTCCGCGCCGCGCAGGATCTTGTAGGAAACAGCCTCGCCCGCCATCAGGACGGTGGCGCGTGTAACGTCGTCGCGGGTGGTGACGGTCTTGCCGCCGGCTTCGATCACCACGTCGCCTGCCTGGAAGCCTGCGGCTTCGGCAGGGCTGCCAGCGACCACTTCAGCAACAACGACTTCCTTTGCCTGCGGCACGCCGAGGGCGAAGCCGAGCGAGGCGAAAACCACGATCGCGAAAATGAAGTTGGCGGCGGGGCCGCCGAGCGTTACAGCGAGGCGCTGCCACGGATTGAGTTCGGTATAGGGCCGCCCGACCGGGAAGGCGGGCTTGGCCTTGCGCGTTTTGGCGCCCTGCGCTTCGACAACCGTGTGGAGGTCTTCGCGCGTATCGGTGGGGGCCTGCAGCTCGCCCACGAACTTCACGAAGCCGCCAAGCGGCAGCCAGTTCACCCGCCAGCGCGTGCCGCGATTGTCCGTGCGCTCGACGATCGATTTGCCGAAACCGATCGAGAAGGATTCAACCGCCGCGCCAAAGAAGCGCCCGACCCAGTAGTGGCCGAGCTCGTGAACCGTAATCACGACAGAGATCAGGATCAGGCCGGAAAGCGGCCAGAACAGCACCGACAGCACGTCGTTCATGCGCAAGCACCCTTCATCGCAGTCTCCGCTCGCCTATGCCGCCAACCGCAGCTGTTCCAGGGTGCGCTGGCGCGCCCAGCGATCCAGATCGTAAACCTCTTCGAAGGTGGAGGGATCGGGGCGACCGGAATGGCCATTAAGGAACACCTCGAGCACCTGCCCAGCCACCTCAGAAATCGTCAAGAATCCAATCCGTCGCTGCAAGAAGGCCGCCACCGCAACCTCGTTTGCTCCGTTTAGCACAATTGGCGCGCCTCCCCCTTCGGAAACCGCCGACCTCGCAAGTCGCAGCGCAGGAAAGCGCTGGTTATCGGGAGGTGAGAAATCCAGCCTTCCGATCTTGGCGAGATCAAGGCGCTCCCGCCCCGGCAGGGGCATCCGGGATGGCCAGGACATGGCGTAGGAGATGGGCGTGCGCATGTCGGGAAGGCCCAATTGCGCAAGGACAGAGCCATCATCATAGGCCACGAGGCTATGGATAATGGACTGGGGATGGATCAGGACCTCGATGCGGCTTTCGGGCACATCGAACAGATAGGCCGCCTCAATCAGCTCCAGCCCCTTGTTCATCATGGTGGCGGAATCGACCGAGATCTTGGCGCCCATGCTCCAGTTCGGGTGGGCGCAGGCCTGCTCAGGCGTGGCTGACGCCATTTCGGACATCGAAGCGGACCGGAATGGGCCGCCCGAAGCCGTCAGGATCAGCTTGTCGACCCGTTCCGGGCGATCCAGCACCTGGAAGATGGCGTTGTGCTCGGAATCGATGGGCAACAGGTTCGCGCCAGCTTCGCGGGCCTCGGCGCGCAGGAGAGCGCCCGCGCAGACCATGCTTTCCTTGTTGGCGAGGGCGACATTGGCCCCCTGACGGATCGCGGCCAGCGTCGTCGGCAGGCCGGCAATTCCCACAATCCCGGCAACGACCACATCAGCATCGCGGCCCGCAGCCTCGATCAGCGCATTGCCGCCGGCCGCCGCCTCGATGCCCGACCCGGCCAGCGCGCTCTTCAGGGCGCCATAGCCCGCCTCGTCGGCAATCACGGCAACCTTGGCGCGCGCCTTGATTGCCGCTCTGGCCAATTCATCAACGCGGGTGTTGGCGGTGACAGCGACAACCTCGAACGCAGGCGCGCCTTCGCATTGCGTCGACGCAACATCGAGAGCAGACGCCCCTACCGAACCGGTAGCGCCCAGTATCGAGACCCTTACCCGATCGCTCATCGCAAGCCTGCCAGGGAAAGTGATGGCGCCAGCGCAGGCAGGAAGCGCGCAATCAGCGCCGCCGCGACAGTCGCAGCCATAAGCCCGTCCAGCCTGTCCAGCACGCCGCCATGGCCCGGCACAAAGCCCGACGTGTCCTTGACGCCATAAAGCCGCTTGAAGCGCGACTCCAGCAGATCACCGAGCTGCGAGACGACCGAC
>JAVBYB010000405.1 GCA_030824255.1 bacterium | reverse complement strand
TGAGGCGTGAACCGCCTTTTCGGCTTCGCCGGGCTTGATAGGCTGCCCCAAAATACAACGGGGACGGATCGCCATGTATCAGACCACACTCGCGGACTCGTATTTTCCGGCGCACGGCGACCCTGAGCCTGCGCCTCTCACGATTGGCGACATGCTGAACGCATCCGCCAGACGTGCGCCTGACCAGCCGGCCCTGAAGGAGCTTGGCTATGACGGCGCCCTTCGCCGAACGTGGACTTACGCCGAACTCCTCACCGATACCCAGCGTCTCGCCCGCGCCCTCGCCTCGCGTCATGCCGAAGGCGCCCGCATCGCGATCTATGCCAACAATGTCCCCGAATGGGTGCTGCTCGAGCTGGCGTGCGGCCTTGCTGGCGTCACGCTGGTCACGGTCAATCCCGCCTACCAGAAGCGCGAGCTGAAATACGTTCTCGAACAGTCGCGCTCCGAGGCGATCTATTACGTCGCCGATTTTCGCGGCAACCCGATGCAGGCCATTGCGGACGCCGTGTGCGACGAGATCCCCGCCATCCGCCACCGCATCCTGCTCACCGACCACGCCGCGCTCTATGCCGGCGAGGCCGAAGGCAAACTCCGCTCGCCACAGCCACAGGATGCCGTCCAGATCCAGTATACGTCCGGCACCACCGGTTTCCCGAAGGGCGCGCTGCTTCACCATAACGGCCTCGTCCGCAACGGCATGGATTGCATGACGCGCGGCGGCGTGAAGCCGGGCGACAGCTTCGTCCACAACATGCCTCTGTTTCACACGACCGGCTGCGCCATCCTCGTGCTGGGAGGACTCGGCGTCGGCGCCACGCTCCTGCTGGCGCCGATGTTCGATCCCGCGATGATCGTGCGCGTCATCGCTCGCGAGAAGACCCGCTTCATCCTTGGCGTGCCCACGATGATCGTCGCCCTGATCGAAGCCGTGGAAAAATCGGGCGCCGATGTCTCGTCCATCCGCCGCATCATGTCGGGCGGATCGATGGTGCCGCCCGAACTTTGCCGGAAGGCGCGCGCCGTCTTCGGCGCCCCGATCCAGATCGTCTACGGCCAGACCGAAACCTCTCCCGTGCTCACCCAGACCTGGTACGAGGATTCAGAGGAAGACCTGACGCAGACAATCGGCCAGCCTGTCGCGCACGCCGAAGTCTCGATTCTCAATCCCGGCACCAATGCCGTCATGCCGATCGGCGAACAGGGCGAAATCTGCGCCCGCGGCTACATGCTCATGCTCGGCTATAACGACAATCCCGAAGCCACCGCGAAAACCATCGACGCCGAAGGCTGGCTCCACACCGGCGATCTCGGCCGCATGGACAAGCGCGGCTATGTGAAGATCACCGGCCGCGTGAAGGAGATGATCATCCGGGGCGGCGAGAACCTCTTTCCCGCCGAAATCGAGAACGCCCTGCTCGAGCATCCGGCCATCGCCGAAATTGCCGTTGTCGGCGTGCCTGATGAGAAATGGGGCGAACAGGTCGCCTGCTTCATGCGCTGCGGCGCGGACCAGAAACCCTCGCCGGCCGACCTCAAGGCCTTCATCCGCGAGCGGCTCTCGCCGCAGAAGACGCCGACCTACTGGATATGGGTGGACGCCTGGCCGCTCACCGGCTCCGGCAAGATCCAGAAATTCAAACTCGCGGAAGCCTTTGCAGCAGGCGAACACAAACCGCTGACGACCTGACCCGCCACGCCCGCTCTCCCGTCGAAACCGGAGAGAGCGGGCGGCAAAGCGGCTGCAGGCCGCTTCGCTCCATACAGGTTTGGCTCAGTACAGGCTTCGCTCAGTACAGGTCAGGCAAAGGCGCTATTCTTCTTCCTCGTCTTCGTCGTCATCCTCGTCGCCTTCTTCTTCTTCCTCGCCGTCCTCGTCCTCTTCGTCCTCGTCTTCATCCTCATCGGCGTCTTCGGCTTCCGCTTCCTCATCGTCTCCGGGAGCCGCCAGCAGGGGATCCAGCACGGCAAGCAGGTCGGCCGGATCGGCGGGCGTCGTCAGTGTTTCAGGGTGCAGGGACATAAAGGCCTCCTCTTTCGTGACGTGTTAGGCGCGTGACGCAACGAACGTATGAAATTCCCGCAACACCGCGAACGCCAGATGGACAAGCTAGGGCGCATTGCTGCGGAAGTAAGGCGCCCTTTCCCGCACCTGAAGCAGCGCGCGGCCAAGCATCAATCTCGAACGGCCTTGGCCCAATGTGCGCAGCAGCGCATCGCCTGCGATGTCGCGCAAAATTGCCTGTCGCCATGCCGCCAGAACATTTCCCCATCCCGGACGTTGAGCTATCTGACGGCGAGCGCTCTGGGCGCGTGGAGCCCCCGGGGCGCGGTGTATCAGGCTAACGGAGCGCACACTGGTCGGCACGTCTTCATCTCCGGATCCGGCGCGCCAGCAGGCCTCCGCACCCAATACCTCACAACTCATGAGGTCTTTTGACTGGTCGAAGACGTCGCTGGGTCCTGCCGCTGGCTGGCCCGCCAGCCTGCGAACGATGACGAGCTTCCTTCTCGCCTCCCCCATGCCGATCGTGCTGCTGTGGGGTCTCGACGGTGTGATGATCTACAATGACGGCTACGCCGAGATCTGCGGCGCGCGTCATCCGGCCGTTTTCGGCGCAAACGTGCGGGAAGCCTGGCCGGAAGCTGTGGCGTTCAACGACAATGTCGTGAAGGTCGGCCTCGCGGGCGGCACGCTGACCTACAAGAATCAGGAGTTCACGCTCTACCGCAACGGCCAGCCCGAACAGGTCTGGCTCGACCTCGACTATTCGCCCGTCATCGGCGAGAGCGGCAGCCCCGCAGGCGTGATGGCGATCGTCACGGAAACGACCGCGCAGATCACCGCCTCGCGCCTTCTGGCCAAGAGCGAAGAGCGCCTGCAGCTCGCCTTGTCCGGCGGTCTGGGCA
>JAVBYB010000408.1 GCA_030824255.1 bacterium | reverse complement strand
CGATGAGCAGGACAGGGATGTCGAGATCCGGCAGGCGCGAAGCAAGCGATTCCCGCGTACTGGTTTCCCGGAGCTGAGCGACGAGAACGGGCTTGCCGAGCTCACGGTCCATTGCCCGGACGATATCGACCACGGTGGGGTCTGATTGCCGCTTGGGGTGGATGAACTGGTTCAGGCGGGCGGTGGGCATTCCCCGGTAGTCGTATGTCTCCAGCATCACCAGGGCGCGGGCCCGGTCGGCCTTTTCCGCGTCGGTCAGGCCGAAGGCTGAGGAACCAACAGTTATCAACGAAGCGACCCGCCCCGGATTATCCAGGGCGTATTCCAGGGCCAGATATCCGCCCATGGAGAACGCGACGAGATGAAGCGGGTCCCCCGCCGAAGCAGCGGAATGAATCAGGCCCAGCATGCCTTCACGGGTCGGCTCGGTCTCGACGGCCACATAATCGTTGGAAAACCGGGCTCCAAGCGCGCGCCAGACCGGCTGCCAGAGCCTCTGGTCGCACATGGTGCCGGGCAGGAAGGTCAGAATCTCGGTCATGCGTCTTCCTTGCTTTTCCCCGCTTGATCCCGCGCGGCTCTCGCTATAAGCAACGCGCTCCCAAATCGGGGCGCGCCGAATCCGGCCGCTTCGAACCACGGAAATGTGGGGCCATAGCTCAGTTGGGAGAGCGCTTGCATGGCATGCAAGAGGTCGTCGGTTCGATTCCGTCTGGCTCCACCATTTTCCTTCACCTGACATAGTCGCGTGACCGGACCCGAAAGGGTTCGCCGCCGTTTGCGGTTTTGCCGCGCCCTGAAAGCAAAACGGCCCGCGATCATCTCGCGGGCCGTCTGATTTTTCCGGCGGTGGGACTAGCGGTCCTCCTCGCCCTCTTCAACTTCGAGTTCTTCTTCCTCGTCAAACTCGTCCTCGTCGATAACCGTCAGATCATCGTCCTCGTCGTCGAGGTCGTCATCATCATCGTCGTCATCATCATCGTCGAGGTCGTCATCGTCGTCCTCATCATCGTCGTCGAGGTCGACGTCATCGTCTTTTTCAGCTTCGACTTCCTCGTCGTCGGACTCCTCGTCCTCGACGTCCTCGTCTTCATCTTCCTCTTCTTCGTCCTCATCCTCGTCGTCGTCGAGGTCCTCATCCTCGTCGTCCTCGTCATCCTTGGGGGATGCCTTCTTGGGCGCCGCAGGTTTGGGTTTGGGCTTGGCGGCGGCTGCGCGCTTGGGACGCGCCGGCTCGCTCACCACTTCAACCACCGTCTTGCACTTTGGGCAGGTCGGCGGAAGTTTGCCGAGGTCGTAAAATCTGGACCCGCATTCCGGGCAGATGTGTTTGTCGCCGAGGTCAGTGTTAGCCAAGGTAAATTCCCCATGCTTCGGTCGGCGCTTGCCATGTCTGCTTGAGGCTGTAAAGCGCTCATGTTCGTTGGCCGGAGCCCCGTCCGACGAGGCTATCCACAAGGCTTCGAAAGCCCATGCGCGCGCGTTCCTTACCTGTTGACCGGATTGCCGGGACAGTCCGTGCGCCGGGGGACAAGTCCTGCTCCCATCGGGCCGTGATGATGGCCGCCGTGGCCGATGGAGAATCAACCGTTACAGGCCTTCTGGAAGGCGAAGATGTGCTGAACACGGCAAAGGCCGTGAAGGCGCTGGGCGCACAGGTCGCGCGGACGGGGCTCGGCGCCTGGACCATTGTCGGGGTTGGCGAGCGGGGTTTCTCTGCTCCGGCGGGCGATATCGACTTCGGCAACTCTGGAACCGGCGCCCGGCTGATGATGGGCCTGGTCGGCGGGCATGACGTGACGGCGCGCTTCACGGGTGATGCGTCGCTGTCCTCCCGGCCGATGGAGCGCGTGCTCAAGCCCCTGCGCGAAATGGGTGTCAGCGCGGAGACGGCGGCGGGCGGGCGGCTGCCGGCGGTGATCCGCGGCGGCAAGCTCAAGGCGATCCGCTATGCGCCGCCGGAAGCGTCGGCGCAGGTGAAGTCGGCGATAATCCTCGCGGGCCTCCGGGCTGAAGGGATTACGGTGGTCGAGGAAAAGGAAGCCACCCGCGATCACACCGAGCGGATGCTACGTGCGTTTGGCGTCGAAGTTGACGTCGAGGAGCGCGTCGAGGGTGGTCCGATCGTGTCAATCCGCGGCGGGCAATTGCTGCGGGCGATCAAGGGCGCCTCCGTTGCAGGCGATCCGTCGTCCGCGGCGTTTGCGGCGGCGATGACGTTGATCGCGGGCGAGGGCGAGGCGAGCGTGACGAGTATGCTCGACAATCGCACGCGCACCGGGTTCTTCGACGCGGCGAAGGAAATGGGCGCCAGCCTTCGCGTCGAGGGAGATGGGCAGGCGACGGGGGAGGAGACGGTGCAGGTCGTGGTGTTACCCTCGCGCTTGAAGGGGATAACGCTGGATCCGGCGTTGGTGCCGTCGATGATCGACGAACTGCCGATCTTTGCCGTGCTGGCGTCGTTCGCTGAGGGCAAGACCAGGGTCACTGGCGCGGCGGAGCTGCGCGTGAAGGAGAGCGACCGGATCAAGGCGATCTGCGCCATGCTCGCCGTGAATGGCGTTGAGGTCGAAGAGTTGCCTGATGGGTTCATTGTCACCGGGCTTGGCGCGCGCGGCGTGCCCGGCGGCGGATTGGTGGAGGCGCGGCACGATCACCGGATTGCGATGTCGGCTCTGGTGATGGGGTCAGCGGCGAAGCATTCGGTGTCGGTGGACGACATTGCGATGATCGCGACGAGCTATCCGGAGTTCTTCGATCACATGGCGACGCTGGGGGCGAGCGTTCAGAAGGACGGCCAATGATCATTGCGATCGATGGCACCACGTCGTCCGGCAAGGGGACGCTGGCGAAGCGTCTGGCCAAGCACTACCGGCTGCCGCATCTCGACACGGGGTTGCTCTATCGTGCGGTGGCG
>JAVBYB010000260.1 GCA_030824255.1 bacterium | reverse complement strand
CATCACCAACGGCCGCGTCACTTCTGTCGGCACGGGCGCAGCGCCCGCCGGCGCGACGGTCGTCGATGCACAAGGCAAATGGGTTACGCCCGGTCTGTTCGCGGCCTTTTCGCGCGTCGGCCTCTCCGAAATGGACTCGGAAGACCCGACCAACAACGTCTCCGCAGGCGGCAACGACTTCCAGGCAGCGCTCCGCGCCGCCGACTCCTTCAATCCCGCCGAAACAGCCATCGCTGTGACACGCATCGAAGGCTTCACGCGCGCGGCCATCGTTGGCGCGCCATCAGGTGAAAGCCTGTTCGGCGGCTATGGCGCCCTTATCGACCTGACCGGAGACTTCGACAGCGTCAGCGCCCGCGAAGCCTTCATGATCGCCCGCATGGGCGAATCCGCTGCCGGCGCATCAGGCGGATCGCGCGCCGCTGCATGGGCGACGCTTCTCGCCGCTATCGACGATGCCAAGGCTTATCCACGCGGCTTCGAGGACGATGGCGAAGGCGACCTGCTCAACCGCAAGGAGGCAATCGCGCTCAAGCCAGTCGTCGAAGGCCGCATACAGTTGATGATCGACGTTCATCGCGCCTCGGAAATCCTGCAGGTGCTATCGCTCCGCCAGCGCGAACCGCGCATCAAGCTGATCCTGCTCGGCGCCTCCGAAGGCTGGCGCGTGGCGGACCAGATCGCGGCGGCGCAAGTACCGGTGATCGTGAACCCGCTCACCAACCTGCCGAACAGCTTCGAACTGCTGGCCGCTACACTGGAAAATGCTGGCCGCCTGTCTGCTGCAGGCGCAACGGTCGCGATCGCCGATCCGGGCGAGGCTACTCACAACACACGCTTCATCCAGCAATTGGCCGGCAACGCCGTCGCCAACGGCATGACGTGGGACGCCGCCTTCAAGGGCATCACCAGCGTCCCGGCCAACCTCTATGGGCGCGCCGACCTCGGCGTCCTGCGCGCAGGCGCCACGGCCGATGTCGTGATCTGGGATGGCGATCCACTCGAACTGATGTCCAGCCCGGATGCTGTCTACATCGATGGCGTCGCCACGCCGATGGAGTCCCGCCAGACCAAGCTGCGGGATCGCTACCGGGATCTCGACGAGGCAAAGCCGCAAGCTTACGAACGGCAATAGTCTGGAATGATCGAGCGCCTAGCGCTCGATCATGTCCCTGATCTTGCTCGCGAGGCTGGCGATCACGAATGGCTTTGTCATCACCTCCATCCCCGGATCGAGGTGACCGTTGCCGACAACGGCATTCTCGGCATAGCCGGTAACGAACAACACCTTCAGGTCCGGCCGCACCTTTCGCGCCGCATCCGCCACCTGTCGCCCGTTCATCCCGCCCGGCAGGCCAACATCGGTTATCAGCAGATCGATCCGTTCCTGAGACATCAGGATCTCAAGCCCAGACGCACCATCAATGGCTTCAAGCGCGCGGTAGCCATTGTCCTGCAACACATCGAGCATCAGCATCCGCAGGATCGGCTCGTCATCAATCACCAGCACGGTCTCGCCTGCGCCATTCTCAACCGCCGGCGCGCCGCCGTCGCTTTCGACGGCTTCCGCAGCGCCATGATAGCGCGGCAGGTAAAGGCACATCGTCGTGCCCTTCCCGATTTCCGAATAGATCCGCACTTGCCCACCGGACTGACGCACAAAGCCGTAGACCATCGACAGGCCTAGCCCCGTTCCCTCGCCCAGCGGCTTGGTTGTGAAGAACGGATCGAACGCCCGCGCAATCACTTCCTGCGTCATGCCCGCGCCCGTGTCTGTCACGCAGAGCGACACGTACTGCCCCGGCTTCAGGTCGCGGTCCTGTGCGGCCCTGTCGTCCAGCCACTTGTTCGCCGTCTCGATGGTCAGCCTTCCCCCAGCCGGCGCCATCGCATCACGCGCGTTGATGCAAAGGTTCAAAAGCGAATTCTCAAGCTGCGAGGGATCGATCTTCGTCGTCCACAATCCGCCCGCGCCGACAACCTCCACGGTGATCGTCGGCCCCACCGTCCGGCGGATGAGGTCTTCCATCCCCGACACCAGCCTGTTCATGTCTACAGCCTTGGGCGCCAGCGTCTGCCGGCGTGAGAAAGCCAGAAGCCTTTGCGTGAGCGCCGCCGCCCGCCGCGAACTCTCCTTCGCTGAAGCTATGTAGCGCTCAAATCCATCGTACCGCCCCTCCGCCAGCCGCTTGTCCAGCAGCTCCAGACTGCCGCTGATGCCGCCCAGCAGATTGTTGAAATCGTGAGCGATACCGCCCGTCAGCTGCCCCACCGCTTCCATCTTCTGCGATTGGCGCAGCGCCTCTTCCGCCACCATCAGCTGGCTTGTGCGCTCCTCCACGCGTTGCTCCAGTGTGGCGTTGAGATCAGACAGCGCCTCGGCCGCCTCCTTCTGGTCGTGGATGTCTGTATTGGTGCCAACCCAACGCGTTATGGCGCCGCTCTCCGAGCGGATCGCAACCGCACGCGCGATATGCCAGCGATAGATACCGTCAGAACGCCGGAGACGGAATTCAACCTCATAAGTCTCGCCGCTTTGCAGGGATGACTCCCAGCGCGCGGCGGCCGGGCCGAGATCATCCGCATGCACGTATGCAGTCCACGCCATACCGTCGAGCGTGCCGTTCTCGGCTCCGAAAAAGTCGTACACCTGCTTGTTGAACCAGTTGAGCATCCCGTCAGGTCCCGACGTCCACGCCTGGTTTGGCATGGCGCGCGCCAGCGTTCGGAAGTTCGCCTCACTGACGCGCAACGCGTTTTCCGCTGTTTTCCGTGCGGTCAGATCCTGAAAGAGGACTGCCACCTGTTTGCGGCTCGGCGGCTCGATGCGGAATGCCGACAGCTCAAGCCAGCGTCCCGTCGCCTCCAGCTCCCGTTCGAAGCGGATAGGCTCGCCTGTTCGCAACACTTCCCCATAC
>JAVBYB010000257.1 GCA_030824255.1 bacterium | reverse complement strand
TTGCCGGCGTCCTGTTCGAGGTGAAGCCGTTCGATGCCGACGGTGAACGTGTAGCCGTCTTCAGCATCGACATCGATCGTGCCCTCGCCGACGATTGGCGATTTGAACTGCGAGATCTGGTAGCCCTGCGGCAGGTCGGGATAGAAATAGTTCTTCCGGTCGAAGCGCGAGACGAGATTGATTTCGGCGTTGAGGCCGAGGCCCGTCTTCACCGCCTGCTCCACGCAGAACGCATTGATCACCGGCAGCATGCCCGGCATGGCTGCATCGACCAGCGAGACGTTGGTGTTCGGGTCGTTGCCGAAGTGCGTCGAGGCGCCGGAGAAGAGCTTCGAATTGGATGCCACCTGCGCATGGACTTCGAGCCCCATGACGACTTCCCAGTCGCCGGTGCGGCCTGAAATCAGATAGGGTTTGCGATCAGCCATAGTCGTCCTCGAAACGGGGTAGATTCCGGCTTTTAGCGGTGTTTTCCGGGGGCGTCACCCCGGCCGCCGCGTTGGCTTAACATGACCCGGAAAGTTGTCGTTTTCCCTGACGCCCCGCCTTAACCCGCCTGGGCGATAATGGCGCGTCAAAGGGGACCAAACGCCGTGGCGCAGGCACAGCCCGCATCCCGATTCAGGCCTGTGCGCGTCGCACGCGCCGTCGGATATGGCGTCGCTGTGGCGATGCTCGCTCCCGCCGCCTTCGCCCTCGTCGGGCTCGTGGTGATCGCGATCATGACGAGTGTAGAGAGCGGCAACGCGGACGGGTTCCTGTTCGCGATTATGCTTTCACCGCTCTTCACGGCGATGGTCTACGTGGCCGCATGGCCGTGGGGATTGTCGCTGGGCGTGACATTGGGGGTGCTTTTCCTGCTGCGCGGGGACTTTGCGTTCCGCATGGCAAGGCAGGCGGAACGCCGGGCGGTTCAGGCCCTCCGGGCGCCGCCGCGCCTGAAACCGGGGCATCGGTTCGCCGTGGCGGCGATCCTGATCGCGGGTGCGCCACTGCTCCCCGCCCTTGTCTATACCGGCGCCACGCTTGGCCATCCGTTTCCGCCGATCAAGGGATGGGAGGCATATACGCTGAGTCTTATCGTTGCTGTGCCGGGCGCCGCGCTGCTGGCGTTTGTGGCGCGTGACAGGATCCGTGTGCTGGATGCGGCGTGGACGCACGCACTCGCGTGGATTCTGATCGTTCTCAATGCCGGACATGAGATGGACGAGCTTATGATGCTGGCGGTCGTTGCAACGACTGGCGCTGTGCTGGCGGGGGCAATGGCGAAGGTGCATCTGCACACGCCCGGCCACGCGAAGCGCGGAGCACGCTAGAGTATCGCTATCGATCTCTCTGTACTGGTGACGCCGAGCCTTTCGGTTTGGTCAGCCTGGTCAGGACGGGGTGGTGGCGATCGGATCGAACGCCACTCTGACGTCCTGCCCCCTCAGCGGCATGTCGTAGGCGTAGCCCTGGACGTAGTCGCAACCGATGCTGTGCAGTTCGTCGGCGATCAGCTTGTCCTCAATGCCCTCGGCGGTGACGGTCATGCCGAGGGAGCGGATAAGACCGGTCAGCGCGGTGACGATCCGGCAGGCGCGCGGCTGGCGCACCATGCGGCAAAGCTTGGGGTCCAGCTTCACACCATCGGCTGGGATTTCTGCGAGCCATGCGAAGGATGAGTGGCCCGCGCCAAAATCGTCTAGCACAATGCCGGCGCCTGCCGCGCGGAACGCAGCGAGCGCACCAAGCGCGCCGTCGAAATCGCGGAGGGCCGCCTGCTCTGTCAGTTCCACCCGGAGAACGCCGTGCGGGAGCCCTGCGTCGCGAATGATAGCGGCGGCTTCCTCGACGAGCATGGGCTGGGCGATCTCGGCGGCGGATAGATTCACCTGCATGAACACGTCGCGGCCTTCGGCGCGGAGACGCGCGAGGGTCTCGGCGGATTTGGCGAGCATCACCGGCGCGATGGCGGACCAGTCTGTATCGGCGCCGAGGCCGATCAGCGTATCGGGGCCCACCAGCAGCCCATCTGGCGCGCGGAAACGGGCCAGCGCCTCGAAGCCGGCGACGGCCAGCGTGTCGAGGCGACGGATGGGCTGGAAGACAGGCTCCACATTGCTTTCGCCGTGGACGAAGCGCTGCACGCCATCGGCAGGCACGATGAGGCCGCGTGCGACGCCGAGATCATGGAAGGCGCCGAAGAAGTGCGCCGGGGCGCCGTCAATCAGGGTGCAGCGGATGTCGACAGGGTCCCCGGGACGGCCGGACTTGAGCGGGCTGGCGATGCGGACGCGCGCAAGGCCATCAAACTGTTCGAGCAAGGCCGGCAGCGACCAGCGACCATCGAGGCGGGAGAGCGGGCCGCCGGGCTCGGCGCGGATGTGCAGCACGCCCTCGCTGGCGTTCCACGACCACAGCGCCGCACGATTGGATGCGGCGGAATTGGAAGAGAGCTGAGGCATCGTCTCGACCGCGCAACTACCGGAATCAGGCAGGCGCAGAGACAAACGCTTCGGCTGCAGCAAGTCCAGCCTTCGGTCCGACCGCTGCGGCGATGGCAGGCGCGGTTAACGCTTCGGCTGCGACGCGCGCGACGTCAGCCGCTGTCACTGAGTCAACACGCCGCAGGGTTTCCTCGATGGGGATGAGGCGGCCAAAGGCGAGGAGTTCGTATGCGGCAGACCCGGCGCGGGCGGCAGGAGCCTCTGCGGCCATCGCGTATCCGACCGCGGCGGCGGCGCGGGCACGAGAGAGCTCCGCTTCAGTCGGGCCCTTGGCGGCAAGGTCCGACCAGATGGCGCGGGTGATGGCGACGACTTCTGCAGCGTCTTTCGGCGCGCAGCCGGCGAAGACGGAGATACGGCCGGCGTCGGAGTACTGCTCGGCGGAGGCGTCGATCGTGTAGGCGAGGCCCCTGCTCTCGCGAACTTCCTG
>JAVBYB010000015.1 GCA_030824255.1 bacterium | reverse complement strand
CGGCAGCGGCTTGAGTTTGCGCAGGTCGACCGGCTGCATCGGCTTGGGCTCGACGACGACGCCATCGGCGCGGCCTTCGATCTTGAACTCGCCGGCCTTGAGGTCTTCGTCGGCTTCGATGCGGACGAGCACGTGGCAATCGGCTTCGATGTCCGCGATGGACGAGCGCTTCTCGTTGAGCAGGTAGAGCGCGACCTCGGATGCGGCTTCGACGTGCACGGTCTGCACGCGGTCATCGGCGGCGCGCGCTTCGATGGTGCGGAGTTGCTGGAGGGCGGCGCTTTCCACGGAGCGGACGCGGCCGGTGCCGCCGCAATGGGCGCAAGGCTCGGACGACAGTTCGAGAACGCCGGCGCGACGGCGCTGGCGGGAGATTTCAAACAGGCCGAATTGCGAGATGCGGCCCGTCTGGACGCGGGCGCGGTCGATCTTCAGACCGTCCTTCATCTTCTTTTCGACAGCCCGGTTGTTCTTCATGTCCTCCATGTCGATGAAGTCGATGACGATCAGGCCGGCGAGGTCGCGCAGGCGCATCTGGCGGCAGGCCTCTGCGGCGGCTTCCAGGTTGGTTTTCAGGGCTGTGGTTTCGACGTTGCGCTCGCGCGTCGCCTTGCCGGAGTTCACGTCAATCGCGACGAGGGCTTCGGTCTGGTTGATGACGATGTAGCCGCCCGAGGGGAGCTGCACGGTTGGCGCGAAGATGCCTTCGAGCTGGTCCTCGACGCCAGTGACGACAAAGAGCGGGCCGTTCTCTTCATGCTGCACCACCTTGCGGGTGTGGGACGGCATGAGCATTTTCACGAAGTTGCGTGCTTCGTTGTAGGCGTCTTCGCCCTCGACGATGATGCGCTCGACGTCCTTGTCGTAGAGGTCGCGGACGGCGCGCAGGACGAGGTGGCCTTCCTCGTGGATGAGGGCCGGAGCCATCGACTCCATCGTCTTGCCGACGATCTGCTGCCAGAGCTTGGTCAGGTATTCGAAGTCGCGGCGGACTTCGTTCTTGGTGCGCTTGGCGCCCGCGGTGCGGACGATGAGGCCGGCGCCGCGCGGGATCGCGAATTCCGAGGTAATCGACTTGAGGCGCTTGCGGTCAGCCGCGTTGGTGATCTTGCGGGAGATGCCGCCACCGCGCGACGTGTTGGGCATCAGGACGCAATAGCGGCCGGCGAGCGAGAGATAGGTGGTGAGGGCTGCGCCCTTGTTGCCGCGCTCTTCCTTGACGACCTGCACCAGCATCACCTGCCGGCGGCGGATCACTTCCTGGAT
Source organism: bacterium (assembly GCA_030824255.1). Taxonomy (GTDB): domain Bacteria; phylum Pseudomonadota; class Alphaproteobacteria; order Caulobacterales; family Hyphomonadaceae; genus UBA7672. Next base: position 1,655 of record JAVBYB010000015.1, on the reverse strand, counting down.
CTTGTACTTGCGCTGGAAGAGGGCGTTGCGGCGGTTCTGCTTGCGCTCGGCCTCTTCGTCAGACTCTTCGCTTTCGTCCTCGTCGGACTCCTCGGCGTCGTCCTCGTCATCCGTGTCTTCGCCGTCAGCTTCCGCGATCAGGGCGTCGCGGTCTTCCTTCGGGATCTGGTAGTAGTCGGGATGGATCTCGGCGAACGCGAGGAAGCCATGGCGATTGCCGCCGTAGTCAACGAACGCCGCCTGAAGCGACGGTTCGACCCGCGTTACCTTGGCAAGATAGATGTTGCCGCGGAGCTGGCGCTTGTTCCGGGCTTCGAAATCAAAGTCTTCGATCTGGCCGTTCGAAACGACGGCCACCCGGGTCTCCTCCGGGTGGGTAGCGTCGATCAGCATGAGCTTGCTCATGTAGGGAAACCTCTTGGTAAGTGCGGGCGGCGCGCGAGTGCGCGGCTACAGCCCACGAAATGGTTGCGTGTTCAGATGACGAGGGGGCTCGGCGTACGGTCGGGCTGACTGAATCTCGCGAGAACGCGTTCATAATTGCCTTGACCATGGAGGCAGCTGACGCTGACCTCCTTACGCTTTCGAAGCCGCTAGCGCCCTGTGTTGCATAAGCTTTTTTTGATCGCTCATACAAGGCGCGGACAGGCGGAGTATTTGGGACCGCCTTGGACTCACCTATGCACATATTGGGGCCCAAGGGGAAGGGTGATGGCGAAGCCGGGATTATTCATCCACAGGCCAAGGAGCCGTCTTTCCTCCTAATGGACTGATATACCTCAAATTTCTAAGAAACCGCTACTGTGCGCACGGTCGCTGGTGGGCGATGACCCCCAGACGCTTGACGCGCCCGTCAAGGTTGCCGACCTCGAAATAGACGTCCCCGTAATCATAGACCGTTGTTTCGTCACGTGTTTCAACGCAGCGGGGCTTGCCCAGGGAGGCCCTGGCGGAGATCTGTTCGGCGCCGGGGCGGACGCCCTCTGCAGTGTGGAAGCGGGCGTCTTCGGTGATGATCCAATAGACCTTGTCGTCGGCGCCTACCGTCAGCCCGTTCGCGAAGGTGTAGGTCGTGGCGTCGGTGTCCACGATGGGGGCGGTGCGCAGCGGCGCGCCCTTGATCGCCAGCAGGCTGGCCAGCGGCATGCCGAGTTCGACCGCGCCGATCCGCTTGCCACGGACGACGAGATCATCGTCGAGGTTGGATGGGGTGGAGGCGCAGGCGCCCAGGGCGAGGGTGGCAGCGGCAAGGGTGTAGGCGGCAAGGAGGAGCCTGAACGTCATCGGGTGATGACTCCGTCAGATGCGCCCCCGCAGCTCGACCCGCAGAACACCCGATATTGCAGGCGCTGTCGAGCGTCTGCAGCGATCCAAACGAACAGTTAACAACAGCCGGCTATGGCTCAAGGTTTGGGGCCAGAAGGCTCCTGCATGGTTGCTTCGAGGGTTCGCGGAAGTGCGGGTCTGGTTGCTGAAACTCGTGGCCCTGCTGGGCCTGACGCTGCTTGCGGGCCTTGCCGCGCATGCCGCCCCGCCGACGGGCCGGGTGACGGCCGTGCAGATCGGCGCCGAGGGCAAGGCGACGCGCGTCGTACTCGAGTCCGACGAACCGCTTACCTATCATGTCTTCCTGCTGGCGGCCGGCACGCATCGCG
>JAVBYB010000218.1 GCA_030824255.1 bacterium | reverse complement strand
CCGGAGCGACCCATGGCCGACCTGCCCACGATGATGCTTGCTGTGGCCGCCATGGGCGCGGGCGCCGCCGCCGCGTCTGGCTGGACAGCCGGGGTTATCGTCGCGAACACCCATTTTGACGGGCTCGATGCGGGCAGGGCCGACCGGATGCTGCGCCGTGTCCTGTCGGCGACGGCAGGTTTCCAGGCGGCGCTGCTTGGCGTCGCGACCGGCGCTGCCCTTCTAGGCGGCGCGCGCGCCGCGGCCATCGTCGCGGCCATCTGCGCCGTCGGCTTCCTGTCGAATGTCTGGACGTTGGCGCCGCGCAAGGAGAAGACCGTGCCGGGGGTTAGAAAGCGCAATTCGACCCAGCGCGTTGTCGCCGTGGCGCTGACGCTCATCATGACTCTGGCCGCCCTCGTGGCGGCCGTCCTGGCGATCTTTGGCGTCTAGGCAGCGCCCGCCCGGCCTTGCGGCCGGGACAGGGTCAGGCCCACGCCCAAACTCAGGCTGCGCAGTTGAGCTGCGCTTCCGTCACCGTCGCACCCAGAGACGCATCATTCGCAATCTCGCCGGGCACGAAGCCGGTATAGCGGCGGTTGTCGTCGATCGCTTTCACGACCCGCGCAAACTGCTCAGGCTCCAGATTGGTTTCCAGGGCAGTTGTGAAGCACGAGCAGTTCACGGAAGAACTCGCCTTCTCGCCGCAGATGGAAGCGAGCTGGTCCTTGCCCATCGGGGCCTGGCCACAAGCAGAAAGCATCCCAAGTACGGTGACAAGGGACGCAACAAGAGAAACTCGGCGTTTCATCCACATTCCCTCTAATTTCGCGGATCTTTGTCGTCCGCGCACCAAAGTGAGCGCCGCATCTGTCGTGCTTGTCAAACGCTGTTTGGGGTCAAAAATTGCTTCGATTACGTGCCCTTAGCGGCATGACGCAGCGTGTTCGAGATGTTTTCCGGATTGGCTCCCCACCGCTTTAAAACGGTGTATGCCCAATGCCGTAGTTTAGGGGACGGGAGAGCCGGGATGCCGGAGTTGGAAATCGCGATCCAGTCGTTCGTGAAGGGTTTTCCCGACTTCCTCATGCACGGGGGCATGACCCTCGCTCTCCTGATCGTCGGCTGCACCATTCACGTGCTCCTGACGCCCATGAAGGAGATGAAGCTGATCAGGGACGGAAATATTTCCGCCGGGATCAGCCTGTCCGCCGTCATCGTCGGTCTTGCCGTGCCGATGGGCGCCTGCCTCGTCACCGCGGCCTCGATCTACGACATCCTGATCTGGGGCGTCGTCGCCATCCTCCTGCAATTGCTCGCTTTTCGGGTGGCCGACCTCATCCTTCATGACCTGCCCAAACGTATCGAACAGGATCAGGTCGGTTCCGCCCTCGTGCTCGCGGCCGTGAAGATCTCTGCTGCGATGGTAATGGCGGCGGCCTTGTGACTCCGCGCCCGCGAACGAATATTAGACCCTCGCGGAGACGGGTATGAGGATTCCCGACTGGGTCGTTTATGCGGTCGTTCTGGCCGTGATCGTCGGGACGCTGTTTTCCAGCGGTTCGAACGACAGCGACCCGTTTCGCACCCCCACCGAAATCGCCGAGTCCGACATCCGGTCACCCTCGCCAAACGAGGGGGGCGTCGCGCCGCCTTCTGCGCCCAGCCTCGAGGGCGAACTTGGTCCCGCTCTCCCGGACTCGCATCCCTTCGACGAGCGCGTGCTGGTGCAGGTCGGCAGCGCCGAAGACGGCATCGGCACAGCCTTCGCCATCAACGAGGCCGGGGCCTGGCTCACGGCGCGCCATGTCGTTGACGGCTGCACGCGCGTCGGCCTTGCGGTCGGCAATGGCCGCATGGTGCGCGTCGATGAAGTCCGCACATCCGACAACAGTGATCTTGCGCTGCTGATTACCGATCGTGCGCCGGTCGCCCTGCAGCTGGATCTAGCGCGCGAGCTTCATGTCGGCGAGCCCGGTTTCCACGTCGGCTTTCCGCAAGGCATGACGGGCGAGGCGGTGTCTGTTCTGGAATCGCGCTCGAATCTCGTCACGCGCGGCCGCTACACGATGGAAGAACCTGTGCTGGCCTGGGCCGAGAAGGGCCGCACGGAGGGCATCGAAGGGACGCTGTCCGGCATGAGCGGCGGCCCGGTGTTCGATCGCGACGGCGCCGTCATCGGCGTCACCGTGGCCGAGAGCCCGCGCCGTGGCCGGATCTATTCAGCCTCGCCGGATTCGATCCGCCGCTTTCTCGACGACCAGGGCCTTGTCGCCCCGGGCGGCGATGCGCGTCCGATCAGCGCCTCATCCTATGCAGACGAGGCGGATCGGCTTAGAGACTCGCGCGCTGTCGTCAAAGTCCTTTGCCGCGTGAATGCTCCCTGATGATACTCTTTGCTGATCGCCTGATGGATCAGGTCCGGACCCTCGGCCCGCTCTGCGTCGGCATAGACCCACATCCCGCTTTGTTGCCGTCCTTGTTTGGCGCCGCGGATGCGCAGGCAGCCGCAGGTTGGGGCATTGCCCTGGTTGAGCGCGCCGCCGGCCGGGTTGCTGTGGTGAAGCCGCAGGCCGGCCTTTTCGAACGTTGGGGATCGAAGGGTCTCGCTGCTCTGGAGCAGGTCTGCGAGGCTGCGCGAAAAGCGGGTCTGGTCGTGATCCTCGACGCCAAGCGCGGCGATATCGGCACCACGGCGGATGGCTATGCCGAGGGCTATCTCGGCGAAGCCTCTTCCTGTCCCTGTGACGCCATTACCGTGAACCCTTACATGGGGGTCGAGACGATCGAGCCGTTCGTGAACGTGGCCGCGCGCCAGGGGAAGGGCGTCGTCGTTCTGGCTCGCACGTCCAATCCCGGCTCGCAGGATTTCCAGGCGCAACTGGTCGATGGCCGGCCGCTCTACATTCACGTCGCTCGCTCGCTCCAGCCGCCCTTCCCGCGCAGG
>JAVBYB010000500.1 GCA_030824255.1 bacterium | reverse complement strand
CTTGCGCGCGACTATGTTCGCCTTGTGCTCGAGATCGATGCGCATGAGAGCGGCTATGTCGACGCCTACTACGGTCCCGAGGAATGGCGCGAGGAAGCCCGTCGCAATCCGCGCGAACGTCCGGCGCTGAAGGCTGATGCGGAACGCATTGCAGATGGGCTGAAGGTGCTGGTTGCGCGGGAGGGCGAAAGTCGGCAGCGGGCCCGGGTTCTTCTCGCCAATGTATCATCAGCGCGTTTCCGGCTCGACATGATCGACGGCTTGCGCGTGCCGTTCGTTGAGGAGGCCGAGAAGCTGTTTTCCTTGCGGCCAGAGCTGAAACCGCTGGCGGCATTTGATGACGCGCTGGGGCGCATCGAGATGATCGTTCCGGGGCCTGGCTCCCTGTCCGAGCGCGTGGAGGCTTTCCGCTCTCACTTCTCTGTTGCTGACAGCCGCGTCGAAGAGGTGATGCTGGCCGCAGTCGCCGAATGCCGCAAACGCACGGCAGCGCATATCGCGCTGCCCGAGGGCGAGCACTTCACGCTGAAGGCGGTGAAGAACAAGCCGTGGGGGGCGTACAATTACTATCAGGGGAACAATCAGAGCCTGATCGAAGTGAACACCGACCTGCCGGTGTCGATCGGCAATGCGCTCGTGCTGGGGTGCCATGAGGGGTATCCCGGGCACCATGTGCAGGGGATGTTCAACGAGCAGAACTATCGTGCACGCGGTTGGGCGGAATACGCCGTGATGCTGCTCTATGCCCCCGCTGCACCGCTGATGGAGGGCGGGGCGGATTTCGGCGTCGACCTCGCTTTTCCCGATGACGAGCGCCTGAAGTTCGAGATGGACGTGCTTTATCCGCTGGCCGGGCTGGACCCCGCAACGGCGCCGGCGTTTGCGCGCCTGCGCGAGGCGACGGCGGAGCTGGATGGCGCGCTGCTGACCATTTCTCAGATGCATCTCGATGGCGAGATCAGCCGCGAGGAAGCCTTGACGCTGCTGGAGAAATACAAGCTGGCGTCTCGCGATGTGGCGGAACAGTCGTTGAAGTTCGACAATGCCTACCGGTCCTATGTGATCAATTATTCGGTGGGCGAGGACCTGGTGCGGACCTATGTGGACCGGCATGGCGCTGATCCGGAGGCGCGGTGGAATGCGTATATCCGGATAATGTCGCAGCCGACCTTGCCGTCTGATCTCGTGGAGTAAGCCGATGCGCTCGATTCATCTGGCCAGCCTGGCATCCCTGGCGCTTCTGGCGACGGGATGCGCTTCACCGGGTTCCGCTCCCGCTGTTGTCGCTAGTGCCGAGGCGCCGGTCGCCGATGAGCGCGTGACGGTCAACGCGCCGCAGAGGGCGGATGAGGCGGCGCAGGAAAACCGCGTCGTTGTTTCGGCGATGCGGACTGCGTTGAGAACGTCGAGCCTCGATGCTTATCTCAAGGCCCTGTCGGACGGCTCATGCCCGCGTGGTGTGGCTTCGCGCGCTGCCGATACGATCGATATCACCGCGGCGCCGGTTGCGCTGAACCCGGCCAACCCGGCGCAGCGCAAGATCGGCGTCATCAGCTATGTGACGGGATATGAGCTGAACAGCATGGACCCGCGCTTTGGCGGTCTTTCCGGCATCGAGGTGCTGGACGATGGCAACCTGCTGGCGATTTCGGACAAGGGCTATTTCGTCTGGATTGACATGGATCGTGACGGCGTAAGGCCAACAGCGGCGCGGCTCTCGACCATGCGGGATGCTGGCGGGCAGCCGATGGCGGGGATTGCGGGCGACGGCGCTGAAGGCCTGGCCGTGAATGGCGGCATGGCGCTGGTTTCGTTCGAGGGCAATCACCGCGTGCTCGCGTTTGACGTCGGCCGTTGCGCTGCCGCAGCGCGCGGCACGCCGATCGTGTTCGACAGTTTCGGCCTGCCCCTGAGCGAGGCGTTCGAGGAATCGCGTATCACGGTTGGCGAGAATGACGGGTCCGAGCCGCTGGCTGTGACACAGGACTGGTATCTGTTCATGGGCATCGAGAAGAAGAGCGGGCGCATCAATTCGCTCTCCGCGCGACCGATCGAGGCGGAGCCGGATTTCGACCTGCGTGTCGGCGTCGATGCGCCGGAGTTTGCCGGGATCGATGTGCTGCCGGGATCGAAAGGCAATGGCTCCGCACGGGCCTTTCTTGTTCATCGCGCACCAGGCGGCAAGGATGGCGCCGCGCGCATCATGCAGACCGATCTGCATCGTTATGAGGACCAGACGCGCGGGCGGGGCATCTCGCGGGGCGAAATGGAAGCGCGCGCCAAGCAACGCTATTCCGAGACGGGCTGGCGCGAGCTGGCGCAGCTGGATCAGGCCGGCCTGTTCGACAAATTCGAGGGCATCGCAGCGAAAGAACTGTCGGATGGCCGCGTGCGGCTCTACCTGATCTCCGACGACGACTATTCGGACAGCAATCGCACAACCCTGATGATTTTCGACGTGCCGAAGCCGACGCGCTGAGCCTGGCCCTTGAGCCGCGTGAAGACGCGGTGCATCACGGCGGGCTTCAGGCAGACAGCAGGCAGCCTGGCTGGGAGTTGGCATGCGGAGAGGCTTGGGCCGATATGCGCTCGCAGCGTTGCTGTTCGCATCTGCGCCAGCCGTGGCGCAGCAGCCGGGCGAGCGGCGGACGAGCATGCTCGAACCTCTGCTGAACGCGTCTTGTCCGAAAAAGGTTGAGCGCGAGGAGCCCGAAGCCATCGCGCTGCACGCGAAGCGCGTGCCGCTGCAGGGGGTCAATCCGTCGCGAAAGACGATTGGCGCGTTGACCTTCGTCGACGGGTTTCACCTGACCAGCGGCGACAAGCGGTTCGGCGGGCTATCGGGTCTCGATTTCACCGAAGATGGCAATCTGCTTGCGATCAGCGACCAGGGCGATTTCGTATGGCTGGGTCTGGGCGAGGATGGCGT
>JAVBYB010000184.1 GCA_030824255.1 bacterium | reverse complement strand
CGGCTTTTCATTCCGCGTGCTGCTCAATGGCAAGCCCGTCGCCAACCAGCAGGTCGAAGTCTGGCGCGAAGGCGGCAACTACGAAGAGCCGCAATATCGCAAGCAGCACAACTCTGCCGCGGATGGCAGCGTGAAGCTCACCTTCGACAAACCCGGCGTCTACCTGATCTGGACCCGCCTGTCAGGCGACGCCCCTGCGGGAGCCGCGACACCGGTTCGCAGCTACACAACGTCTCTGACACTCGAAGTGCAGCCCTAGGCTGCGCCAGCCGCCGCGCGCTTGCGTGAGACGAACCAGAGCGCCGCCAGTCCGCAGCATGCCAGCGCCGCAATCACCTGAACGCCCCACCAGGCAAGGCCCACGCTCGCCGCCGCCGGCGCTGCTGCGCCGAACATCCCGAAAACAAGAACGAACGCGCCCTCGCGCACACCGAAGCCACCGACAGACACCGGCAGCAACGAGACGAGGATAACCAGCGGCCCGCCCAGCATCGCCATCGCCAGCGCGTCATTAACGCCTACCGCGCCGAGCAGCACGGCGATAAGCGCCACAGTGCCGAGGTGAATGATAACCGACAGCAGCACGGCCTCGATGAAGGGCACGCGCGCAATCGTGGCCGCGACATCGTCGACCATTTTCTCCGGAAGCCGCGCCATCCGCGCGCCGCGCCGTGCGAGATCCAGGAACACCACACGGAAGACATGCGCCAGCACCAGCATGGTCAGCACGCCGCCACATCCGACGCTCACCAGCATGGCCAGCGGATGCTCCAAACGCCACGCCGCCACCGGCACGCTCACCAGAACCAGAAGGCCAAGCGCCAGCGTCGCCGCCATCCGCTCGATCGCCAGCACGCCGATGACGCGCACCGGATTGGACGACACGCGCAGCAGGAAGCCGCCCTTCACAACCTCATTTCCGATGGAGGTCGGCAGGACGAGGCCGGCGACATGCGCGACGCTCCAGATCGACATGGCCGCCGGCGGCGACAGCTTCGCGCCCATCGCGCCGGAGAGAATGCTGAGGCGGAAGCCCGCCACGCCCAGTTCCGCCATCACGATCAGCACGCACGCGGTGATCGCCCATGCCGGCGTCGCCAGCGCAATGGCAGCCACCTCGGCCCAGTCGATCGCATAGCCCACCGCCGTCAGCGCAGCGACAGAGGCTGCAACCGGGATCGCGATCCGCGCAATCTTCCACATCGCGCGCATCAGATCGGCCTGCAGATATAGATGACGTGCGGATAGGGCAGCATGTCCACCATCTGGTGGGCGTGCACGGCAAAGCCTGCGTCTTCCAGCTTCTTCTTGAGGACGTCCATCGGCCAGTAATGAACCGGCGTCTTCGGATCCATTGCCTTGTCGAGCGCCCAGGTGAACGCCGTCTTGAACCACGGCTTCGAGTTCACGTCCTTGATAACGACAACCCCCGTGGGGCTTACCAGGCTGCGCAGCTGACCGATCAGCCCGTCCACCGCCTCGCGCGGGATGTGATGAATGATGTCCAGCATGTAGGCGGCGTCGAATTCATGCGCCCCTTTCCACTTGGTCGCGTCTTCCGCATGGAAAGTGGCATTGTTCATGCCCAGCTTGCGCGCGCTCTCGTTCGCCGTGGCGATGCGCTTCTCGTTCAGGTCAAAGCCGTGCACCTGCCGGTCCGGATGCATGGATGCGAAATAGAGGCCGAACAGGCCAAAGCCGCAGCCGATATCGAGCACATTGCCCGTCTTCGGCAGGTATTGCCCCACCTCGTCCATGAAGCGCTGGTGCAGGATCTTGAACCGTCCCCACGAATACGCGCGGACGATGGGCGACTCGTATGAGCCGATGATCCGGCTAAGACGGCGCGAATAGTCGGTAGCCATGTCGACCTCTGCGCCCCTCGGAGACCAGCGTGTATCGCTGGTCCAGAATGTCCTGGAATTCCTTAAACTCCCGCATACGCGCGAAACCCGACGCCATCTCGGGCCAGCCGAGATCCGTCATCAGCACCGCCGCATTGCCTGTTTGCACGGCCTTCAGCACGGCCGCGCGCGATTTCGCCATGCCTGCGTCCGTGCCCGTGAACAGCCAGAAATCGTAGATCACCGGCGAGGCTTCCGCCCGCCTTGCCTCCAGCATTGCGTGCAGCGCGCCGTCGGTCGTGTCGAGCGGCTGGACTTTCATGCCGGCGGGGAGCGCCTCCAGCGCCTCCGTCATGTCGGCGACAAACGCCTGCCGCTCGGCCTGATAGGCATGGAAGGGCTCCGACATCTGCTGCCGGATACCGCCGAGCGACAACACGCCCACATAGGCCCCCACCAGCGCACAGACCACAGCCACGCCCCGGCGCGGCAATGCCAGCGGCGTCGCCACAGCCGCGCCAATCGCGATCAGCGCCAGCACGCCTGCCGGCGCCGTCTGATAACTCCAGCCCTTGCCCTGCAACACATAGGCAAGCCCGGCGCAGGCGGCGAAAGCGCCCGCCGCGATCAGTCCCGCAATCTCTTCGCGCGCCGCGCCCGCCTTGGCGCGCAGCCACGCAACGCCGCCGCACAGGACCGTCGCAACAGCCGCGAGCAACACGGCAGGTTCAGCCAGCAGTGTCATCAGGGGCTGGCGCGCAATTTTCATGTAAGCCGCGTTGTAGTCCGACATGATCGACCACCATGCCGCGAGGCTCCCCGTCGCGACGAGATAGGCAAACCACACCAGCCCGCCCGCCGCGCCGCCCAGCGCCAGCCACAGCGTGCGCGTAAATCGCCGCCCTTCGCCGAGATCGACCCACGCCGCCATCGCCAGCAGGACAAGCGCGAACGGCGCTGCCGTCGGCTTCACCCCCACCGCCAACCCGATCAACAATCCCGCAACAGCCCAGCGCCACGCCTGCGCGCCATGCGCCAGCGCAAGCGCCGCCGCCGCGCACACGGCAATGATCATGTCGCGCTGCATCAGGTA
>JAVBYB010000330.1 GCA_030824255.1 bacterium | reverse complement strand
CCGCCATGCTTGCCAGCGTGCGCCCGTTCGGGTATGAGCCCCGCTCCCGAATTCAGCAAGGCTCCCGGCGTTAACGCTTTTGGGACCCCTCGCGCAGACGCCAGAGACTTCGCCATGAAGAAAGAAGGCCATCCCGACTACCACTTCATCACGGTCGTGATGACGGACGGCTCCGAATACCAGACCCGTTCGACGATGGGCAAAGCCGGCGACAAGCTGTCGCTCGACATCGACCCGAAATCGCACCCGGCCTGGACCGGCGGTCAGGCCCAGCTGATGGATCGCGGCGGCCGCCTGTCGCGCTTCAAGGACAAGTTCAAGGGCTTCGTGAAGCAGTCCTGATCCGACTCGAACTTCGAAAGACACTGTGAAGGCCCGCTGGAAACGGCGGGCTTTCTGCTTTTCAGCGCGCCTCACTCCGCACGACCAACCATGCGGCGCCCGCCAGAAGCAGCGCGCCGATCACGCCCGCCCATAGGCTGGCAAGCGCCAGAACCGGCCACACGCTCGCGCCAATAACAGCGCCGGTCACCAACCCCATCCACAGGAGCAGATAGGGCAACCACGCGATCCTCGGCCCGCCCATGATGGCCCCAGCCAGGCGCTGCCCAAGCTTCACCAGCGTGCCCGTCATGTAAGTCAGTCCGATGGAGACCTCGCCATCCCGCTCGAAGGTCGTGTTCTCTGCGCCCATCGCAGCAGCCACCGCCATCATCGCGACGTGCAGGTCCACCGTGTCGAGCAAGGCCGCCGCCGCCAGCAGCCCAGCGACCAGCGCCAGAACGGCTGGCCGTCTCATCCGCCGCGCAGCCGCACCGAGCAGCGTTCCCGCCACCACGCCCAGGACAAAACATCCGATAAGCCTCGCGGCGATCAACGCCTCGGGCGGAAGGCCTGCAATCCCCACGGCCAGTCGCGTGGAGTTGCCGCTCATGAAGGAAACGAAGAACCCGCCCAGGCTCAGAAAGCCAATTGCATCGACATAGCCCGCCAGCGCTGATGCGCCGATTGCTATGGCAATATCCCGCTTGCGATGACGCAGCATAGCCGTCCTGACCCGTACGCCGTTTGCTTAATCCAGCACGCCGGGACAGCCGGCGTCCACTGGCGTCAGTACGGGCCGCGCATGTCGCGGTGTGTGAATCTCACACACGCCAGTGTTCGATGATCGCGGGCAGACGAAGGCTTTTCTAGCGGCGCCACACCGACAGCGGATCGAACGCACCGCCTTCAGCAGCCGCGCGCAGGCGGTCGATCTGCTTCATGACGTGGTTCTCGGTCGGCTGCGGCGTTTCCGAATACAGCGCCGCATCGAAGCGCCAGACACGCTCGTAAAGAGCGCGCGAGCGATCGACCAACGACATCAGTTGCGAGGGCATCGTGGAGCGGTCCACCGGGTGAGGCTCGCCCGGCTTTGCGAGACGGTATTTCTCGTCGCCCGCCTCTTCGATCTTCATGTCCTTCTCACGCACCGCGCGCTGCACGACCAGCCACGAGGCCGACTGCATAAGGCGGGTGGTCACTTCCATGCTCTCGGCGGCGTAAACCAGCGCGAGTTCACGGTTAAGCTTGCGGGAATCCGTGCGGCCCGGACCATCGAGATAGCTTGCAGCCTCCTCGACCAGCGCCATGCCTTCCTTGAAGAGGCGGTCGAACATCTCCGAACCGGCGAATTCGGAAACACGCAGCTTCCATTCCTCGCGAGAAGGATCGGTCGAGTACATGGCGTCGCGCATTAGTCCCTCAATATTCCCCGGGGGCTCAGTCTCCACTGGAGACCTTGCGCAAGGCTTGATGACGCCGCCCCGTGCTCCGTTCCGGTATCACGCAATTACCGCGCCGCAGACCAATGGTTCACTTGGTAAACCCATTCCATCAGCTTGCCGTCAGATTGTCATCAGGATTTGAAGAAGGCGGCTTCGGCCGCTTTGCGGGTCGCTTCCTTCTTCAATATTGCCTGTTCGCAGGCGGCAATCTCGCCTTTCAGTCCTTCGATACGCTCTTTCAGCTCCTGGATCGACATATCGTCCAGACCACGCTTCACCGTTCTAATCGGCTCCTCATCGAAGGTCATGGCTATCTCTCCCGTTTCTCGGCCCGTGGGTCCGGGCCCTTGGCCTTTCGTCCCGCCCATGGCTTGACCGATGCCCCTCGCACGCCCAAGTCGCCCGCTCACGCATGATTAAAGCGCGGGACGCCCGAAATGTCGAACCTGACGATGAATGCCGTTAAGTCTGTTGTTGGCGAGAAGCTGACACTGCACGAAATCGGGAAGCCCTCGCCCGGTCCGGCTCAGGTGCTCATCCAGGTTCACGCAGCGGGCGTAAATCGTCCCGACCTCATCCAGCGCGCCGGCAAGTATCCCCCTCCTCCCGGCGCCCCCGAAACGATGGGCCTCGAAGTCTCAGGCGTCATCGAGGCTGTCGGCGAAGGCGTGACGCGCTGGAAGGCCGGCGACCGGGTTTGCGCACTCGTGCCCGGCGGCGGCTATGCCGAATACGCGCTCGCGCACGAAGGCTCCGCCATGCCGCTCCCGGAATCGTTGAGCTTTGTGGAAGCCGCGGGCCTTCCCGAAACCGTTCTGACAGTGTGGAATAACGTCTTCCACATGGCGCAGCTCAAGCCCGGCGAGGCTTTCCTGGTCCATGGCGGCGCCAGCGGCATCGGCACCACCGCGATCCAGCTCGCAACGGCGTGGGGCGCGACAGTGTATGCAACGGCAGGCACGGACGAAAAGCGCCAGATGTGCGAGAGCCTGGGCGCAAAACGCGCAATCAACTATCGCACGGAAGATTTCGAGGCGATCCTGCGCGACGCTGGCGGCGTCGACGTCATCCTCGACATGGTCGGCAAGCCCTATTTCGAGAAGAACCTTACCATCCTCAAGGATCTCGGCCGCCTCACCTACATCGCCTTCCTGCAGGGCTCGCGCATCGAGGGCG
>JAVBYB010000068.1 GCA_030824255.1 bacterium | reverse complement strand
GCGTGACACGAGCGCAGAGCGGTGTCTGGCTCTTGGTGTAAAGAATCTCCAGATAGTTGAAGCCGCTGAGCGCTTCGGGCGCACTGACGACAACGACACGACCACCGCCTGGTTGACTGATTACTTCGATTGGCTCGTCGTGAATGTGGCCGTGGAGATAAATCGTCGCGCCTTTGATCTCAAGCAACGACGATCGCAATGCGCCCGAATTTACCAGCTCAGTGTAAGGAGCGAGGCGAGTCATACGTTGCGGCAGAAGATTGTGGTGCGCGACAAGCACAGCTACGCGCGAGCCCATTTTCGAAAGGTCGTTCACGACTGTGGATATCGTGTCCTCAGCAAATGCGGGCGTATCCAGTTGGCGATCATAGTAGAGCTTCTTAGCGTCTGCCGCTTCGGCTCCTGCGAAGGTGTCGTCGATCGCTTTGAGCAAATTTGGTCGAAAGATCTCTGGTATGTGTTCCTCTTCACCGCAACCCCAGCAGCTATTTAGAAGATGCACGTCCGCCGATGCGCCATTCGCGGAAATCTCCATCTTGATTGTCGAAGTGACGGGCAATTTCGGAAGGCCGGATGATGCGAGAGCGGCATTAAGCGGCGCAAACTTCGCGGTTGACCCCGGTTGGCGCGCCAGCGCCCGGTCAATGTCATGATTTCCGGGCACTATCCCCACGGGAATGTGGGCGTGCACTCGCCCAATGCCAAGCTGAAGTGCCTCTGCCAGATAGTCAGTGCAGGCTTGGTATCCCGGCAGCTTACCGTAGTCCGTGAGGTCGCCCATAAACAGCACGCAGTCGGCGCTACCCTTCGCAATGAGGTCATGCACGCAACGGAAAACTTGCTTCAAAGGCTGCCGGGCAATGATTTGCTGGAGCGATGTTGGGAAGCGAGGGTCCTTGGAGTCGACCACCCCCATAGCCGTGCTGGCGCTGGGCAGGTGCACATCGCCAATCTGGATGAATCGCAGTCTCGTGAGCATCGCCAACCCCAAAAGTCGCGGCTGCGACTTTCCCCCCCGAACGCTGACAATAGGATGCAGCGGCGGTCAAGGTTGTTGAAGGTGTCGGGACCAAGAAACACACTTGGCAGCTTGAGAGGCCCGGTCGGGATTCTGTGTCGACCCAATAGTCCAATTCGCTCCGGCAGCGGCGATGGTCGGATCGAAGGCTGCGATTTCAAACGCTCGATCAGAATACTGAATAGCTAGCGGTATTGTAGCCAATAGCTCCGAGGCGACAGCCGCATCCCCCGGGGAACCGGAGACATCACGACTGCTCCGGCGCAAGCTCAAGTCGATGGTCGCCATACCGATAGAAGTCGCGCTCAGGTTTTGCGGCATCCGCCATCCTGACAACTTGCGTGGATGGGACAAGCGGTTGCGCGCCGGTCACGGGACATTCCACGATGACGAAGGTTACGGGATTTCGCGCACCCTTGATCCGGACACGATCGCCTTTCTTGAACGGTCCTGTCATCAACTCGGTCCTATTGGTGGTAACGCGCAATGCTCACTCTGAGCGGCTGCTTGTACCGAACAGCAGACCCGCTTTCGCCGCAGCCAATCACCGCACCGTCGTCGAACATGTGGATGGTTTGGGCCAGAGCGCACCCGCCCTTAAGCGCCGTCGTGGGAACTGAGGACTCAACACAAGTTGTATCGCTTATCGATGGCTGCGTTCGACCCGACAGGCTGGCAGTCGAGTGCGCTTCTGTCTCCCCCTTCCTGATCCGTGGAATACGCCTAGCCCGCTTCTGCTTGTGACGCCCATCACGCGTCCGGCGCATGCCCGCTCAAGGGGCCGAGGCTTCGGACCTGCGGTCCTGCAGGCCGCACCAACCCCTTGCGCGGTCACCGCTGCGCTTGCTTTCCGGCCGCTTCCGAGGGGCGTCGCAGACGCGACCCCGGCGGGGCTGATCCCGCGGGATCACAAGGAAGAGCATCGTGGATCGCGCATCATTCGAACTCGTCGGCAATGTCGGCAAACTCGAAATCAAGCCAATCAAGGGCGACAAGAAACTTGCCATCGTTTCCATCGCAACATCTGAGCGCTGGAAAACAGAAGGCGGCGACTGGACCGAAAAAACCTACTGGCACCGCGTCGTTGTCTTCGCGCCTGCAAAGGTCGCGCTTATCGAGAAGGCCGTTCAGGTCGGTACCCGCCTCCGGCTCGTCGGTCAGGTACGTCCGAATTCCTGGGACGATGAGCGTGGCAACAAGCGCTACTCAATCGAGTTCGTGGTGACCGGCTTCGGCGACGTCGAAATCCTCGCCCGTGGCAAGCCCAAGGCCGAAGCCGATGGCGAAGCGGCTGCACCCCCGGCGAAAGCCGAGAAGTCCCGGAAGAAAGCCGCGTGATGCGCCGGACCGGCCGCGCAAGCGGCCGGTCCCCATCGCTTTCGTCATCTCATTTTGCAGGAGACACTCATGTCGTCCGCTGAAACGCCTGCGCTCAGAGCTCAAGACCTCGCCCAATTCACCGGAAGCGGGACATTCTATCGGCACGCTCTCTCGGGAGGGTGCGTCTATTCCGAAGGCGTCCAGTATCTGGCGGAAGCCGGATCGGCTTACTGGCTGCTCGACGCAATCCTGTGTCCGCAACCTCACGATCCCACGCTCCGCAATGCTGAGTTCCAGGTCTGGACCCTGACCGTCCATGAGGACCGGTCTGCAACGCTGGTTTGCACCGACGGGGATGGCGAGGGGCTCTACGCCCAGCCGGTTCTCTGGACAGACTTCGCCCTTGAAACGGTATCGCTCTGGTTCGCCAACAGCACGCTCTACCTGCCAAGCGAACACTGACGAGTCCGCTTGCCCGGCTGGTGGCTTGGACCGCCGGCCGGGCGCCTTTCACCCAATCCAAATCCACAAGGAGGTCGTGATGACCGCCAAAGCGAACGCGCAATCTCTCCACGACACCGTCACCGCCCGCATCATCGCTGAGCTGGAGCAGGGGCGGTTTCCATGGGCCCAGCCCTGGGCATCCTCGGGTCCGACCCCGCTGGGTTTACCCCAGAACGCCTCCACCGGCCGGACCTATTCGGGTATCAACATCCTGCTCCTCTGGGCTGCCGCAATCGAGCAGGGCAGGTCATCGCAGCGCTGGCTCACTTATCGGCAGGCGCTGGCTCTCGGCGGCAATGTCCGGAAGAGGGAGAAGGGGACGATGGTCGTCTACGCCGACACATTTGTTCCGAAGGCCGAGCGGGAGAAGGCCGACACATCCGGCGACGCGGCTCGCCGTGTAGGGTTCCTCAAGCGATTCACCGTCTTCCATGTCGAGCAGTGCGAAGGACTCGCCGCTGAACCGGATGCACTGCAACTTCCCGGGTGGAGCGAAATCCTGCCGCACGTCGAGGCGGTCATCTCTGCTACTCGCGCCGATATTCGGATCGGCGGGAGCATGGCGTTCTACTCGACCAGCCATGACTTCATTCAGGTTCCGCCGCAGGAAGCATTCTTCGAGCCGATCAATTGGTACCGGACCAAGCTTCACGAGCTGGGGCACTGGACGGGTCATGCCTCCCGGCTCAACCGGGATTTCTCGGGACGGTTTGGCGACAGCGCCTACGCCCGCGAGGAGCTGGTCGCTGAGCTGTGTTCGGCATTCCTCTGTGCGGAACTCGGCGTGGCTCCCACGGTCCGCCATGCCGACTATCTGGGCTCCTGGCTTGAGGTGTTGAAGGGAGACAACCGGGCCATCTTCCAGGCCGCATCGCTGGCCTCCAAGGCTGCGGAGCTTGTGATGGGACGCTCGGGGTCTGGAGGTAGCTGCGCCTAATTCAGACGATCGAGAGCGGCTGGCGGTCACGCTCGGTCCCGCCGCGTGAACGCGGCTCCTACGGGCGCGACCCTGCGGGCGCTATGCGCCGCCAGCCACTCGACGGCGCCTTCCGCCATGCAGCGCCGGAAGTCCGGCGCGCAGGCTCCCTGCAGCCTTCATCTTGCTGGCGCCCTGTGGGCGCGTGGGGATTGGGATGAACCGGCGAACGGATCCAAGTCTCTTGCGGCAGGAGAGTTGTTTGCTGCGTCTATAGCAGTGTGCCGGGCGTAGTGAAGCGCCTCAAGGGACGACGGGGCCCCACCATTTTTTGGCCCGAGAGCCAAAAAATCGTGACCCCCATCGCCGCTCCGCGGTCGCGCCGATGCGCGATCCCTTGACCCGCTCCACCACGCCCGCCCGCGGACATCGTCCTTCAAACACAGGAGACGATGATGTTCACGAAGAGCTTCACCCTCGACCAGCACATTGAAGAACTGCGCGCTGAGCTGCGGGGAACCGCCGACCCCCAGGATGCGGCTGACATTCAGTCGGAACTGGTAGCATTGCTCATCGCCCGTGACCTGAACCTTCAATCCGAAGCGTGAAGCTGGGAAGTCTTGGCGGGCGCGGGTGCTGTCGTGCCTGCCCGATGTCTGCCCGCGCCGCTTTGCCCCACCGTCTCGTCCATGCGTCTGTCGTCAGGCTGGGTGGCGGTCGTTGATGCGGGTCAGCGGTAGAGAGGGTGTGGTGCGAGGAGGGTGCGGTGGAGTGCAAGATAAAGCACGTGCCGTGCTGCGGGCCTTTGGGCCCTGTCTGCACATAGGAATTTCCACCGTGGATTAGCGTGATGAGTGCGGTGCACCTTGGACGCGCACAACGAGCTGGTGCAAGCGCTGGTAAGCGTGTCGCGGATGACCATGATCGGCATCATGGCGGCGCATGAGAACGAGTTCGAGCTGAGGTTAGGCCGTATCGGTCATGAGCGGTCATCGAACTTGGCGCGCGTGCGGGCGACGGTCCGTCAGAGTCGGGGTGTGAAGGCCGGACCGAAGACGCGCCTGGCGCCGAAGACTGGTATCCGCGCGCATTTCCGGAAGGGATCGGCGGGAAAGGCGAGGCCGGTCATACCGAGCCAGCGCCGCGTCGTCGTGAAGGCGCGTTTTGCGATGCATGGCTCCGGCAAGGGCGCGCCACTCAGGGCGCATGTGAGCTACCTGTCGCGGGAGGCGAAGGCGGCCCAGCGGGGGGAGCCAGGACTGGAGCGCTCGGTTGATTACCTGCAACGCGCGGAAACACCCGGAAACGACCAGTTCAGCTTCTATGACCGGTCGGATGTTGGCGTTGACGGCAAGGCGATCACCGCCGGCTGGGCGGGCGACCGGCTGCACTTCCGCCTGATCGTATCGCCCGAGGACGGGGAAGCGCTCGGCGACCTCAAGCCTTTCATCCGGGAGGTGATGGCAGGTCTCGAAGCCAAGCTCGGGACGAAGCTCGAATGGCTGGCGGTCGACCATCGGGATACCGACAACCCGCACACCCATGTGCTGGTGCGGGGGAAGCAGGCGGACGGGAAGGACCTGTTCATTCCCTCCAGACTGATCTCGTTTGGCATCCGCGAGCATGCGCAGGAAATCGTGAGCCGGGCGCTGGGACCCCGGCTGGAGGCTGACCTCAGACAGGAACGCTGGCGGGATATCAGCCGCATGGCCCCGACCCCGCTGGATCGCAAGCTGGTGGCTGCACAGGACGGGCGGGGCGTCATCCATGTCTATCGCCCGGATCTGATCGCGCGCCTGGAGCGGCTGGAGAGTTGGGGACTTTCCCAGCGCGGTTCAGATGGCTGGCGGATTTCCGGCGACCTGTTCGGCAAGCTGAAGGCGATCGATGCGTACAGGGAGGTCGAACGCGCCGTCTCAGCCTATCGCAGGTCGGGCGAACTCCTGCCGCTGCTGTCGGCCGATCCAGCGCAGGCGATCGAAGGTCAGCTGGTTCACTACGGACCGTCCGATGATCTTGGCGGCAGCTTCCTGGCTGTAGTCGAGACCGGCAGGGGCGAACTCCGCTACGCGCGCCTTGAGCGCGAGGCGGACCTCGTGAAGCTGGATGGCGTCATTCCCGGATCCATCGTCATGCTGGAGCCCAATACGCCGGCCCCGATGCCGGCCGATCACGCCATTGCCGCCATCGCGGAGAAGACCGGCGGGCTCTATTCCGCAGACCATCACCTCGCGGAGACACCGTACGCCAGCGATGGCCTGGTCGAGGCCAACATCCAGCGGTTGGAGGCTATGCGCCGGGTGAGCCTTGTTTCCCGCGATGCGGACGGCGTGTTCCTGGTCGGACATGACCATCTGAAGCGGGCGGCGATGTTCAGTGTGCGTCTTTCCCGGCGTTACCCGCTGGTAGCCAGTGTTGCCTCCTATTGGACGCTGGACGAGCAGGTCACAGCCCTTGGTCCCACGCGGCTCGACCGCGTGCTGGCGGGCGAAGTGGCCCAACCGGAAGGTGAAGGCCCCTTCGCCCGCCAGCACGCTGCGGCTCTTCAGCAACGCAGGCTGTTCCTGATCGAGCAGGGATGGCTGGGCAGGGATGAGACGCTCCTGCCACGATCGATGTTGAATGGGATGGCGACGAACGAGCTGCGAACTACGGCGGATGATCTTTCTGCGGAAATCGGCAAGCCGGTGCTGACGGTGAGGCTCAACCACATTCAGGGCGTTTATGCGCGCAGGATAGATCTGGCGCAGGGGAGGATGGCGCTGATCGTTGGCGACAGGCAGGCAAGCCTCGTTCCGTGGCGGCCGGTGATGGAGCGCTTTGCAGGCCGCGAGATCGAAGGGACCTGGCGCGAGCGGGGTATCTCGTGGAGGCTGTCGCGCGGGCTCGGATTGGGTTTAGGGATCGGATGACTGTCAGCGTTTGCGCTTTGCGCGCATTTTAAGTCCAGGTTCGCCGCCGTTTGTAAATTCGATGCCGTGGGCAGAGAATGCCTTTTCGATCGCGGTAATTGTCGCGGCGCGGCCAGTCTTCAGCGGCCCGTCCTGAGCCTCCAGCCGCTTCACCGTTTCAACGGAAACGCCAGCCGCCTCGGCCAGAGTGGACTGATCCATCCTCAACATCGCGCGCGCGGCTCGTATCTGTTCACCAGTCAACAAAAGACACCTCAGGTGGCAAAGTTGATGCCTGAGGTTTTGACACGCCGCGGGGCGTTTCTTACACTTCAGGTGTCAAAGTACGTTTATCAGATTCTGCGCCGCAGGACCACGTTCCTGCGTGAACGCGGTCTCATGGCCATGTCATCCTTTTCTCGCCGCTCCATTCTCGCCGGAACGATTGTGTTGCCAGCGTCAGCAACCGTGCGCCTCGCGTCGCCACTAGAAGGGGCGTCAACATCCGGCATCCCCGACGCAGTCGTCTCTCACGCTGCGGCGTGGACTGCTGCGGACGAAAACCTGACTGCCATGCAGCTGAGATGGCAGGATTACGAAACTGCCGTCTTCGATAAGGCACGGCGTATGAAGATCAATTGCGCTCGCGCATGTGAAAGCAACTGGCCAGAGGCGCAGGCAATGCGCGCGCTGGATCTACAGATAACAGCGGCTTATGCGCACCTTGAAGCCTTGGCGGGCAAAGTGCGGCGGATGCGAGCCACCACTATTTCCGGCGCTGTCGCCAAGGTCCAGCTTGGGCTTCAGGTGCAGGGACCTTACGACTGGCAAGAGCATGCACTTGAGCTGACAGAAGACGGCCTAGCCGAGCTTCGTAAAATGACCGGCGTTGTCTGACTCAAACTGATCGTCGTTCCGATGACAGTGCTTCCGCGATGCGGAGAGAATGCACGGTGGATCCACCGCACATTCAACCTGCGGGTTTGGGCTGTTGATAAGTTTGCGCGACGCCCTTCTTCTATGTGCGGAGAAGAGTCATGAGCCGCAGGTCACACAAGAACGTCAGTCAGCGGACAAGTTCAGCTCAGTTTGACTTATTCGCGTTTGCTGCGCCTTCCTCGAAGAAGAGCGATACCGGCGACCGGCATTCCACTGCTGAAGCCAAGTCGGCCGATACCCCACTGTCCGCTGCAATACGTTATGTCGTTGGCGGGGATGTCCAAAGAGGGCGGCCATCGAAGCAGCCACCACCTAACACTGGATCGCCTGAGCCCCGTCTGTTGGACGTGCGGGAGGCAGCTCGTCGGCTTGGCCTCTCAAAATCTACCCTGGACAAGATGCGTTGCGCGGGCACTGGGCCGCGCTTCATACGTGCGACGGCTCGAGCAGTTCGGTACGATCCCGCAGACCTCGATGCCTTCGCCAATTCACGGCGCAGGACATCGACGATGAGCGACGCGCTGTGTGGGATGATCGGCGAGAGCTAAGTGCTAACTCCTCGATCGCACCCAGCTTCCCATCAATCGCCACCATTCTTCTTGGCGCAAATGAGCCATGCTGGGCGTTTCAGTCATGTCGTCCAACAGCGTGCAACACCGGGCGGCGTCCGATTTAGCTGTGAGCGAATTGCTGCGCTGGTGCTACTCCGGTGCTACTCCGAGCACGTCGTGGCGCCAGTCTGTCGAGCTAAGTGTTTGAAAAGATGGTGCTGCCTAGGTGACTTGAACACCTGACCCCCGCATTACGAATCCAGACAGAGCGTTCGCGGTCGGCAGAGTCGACATGCATCGCCGACTGCCACCTTCCATAACCTGCTGTAGCATCGCGTGGCAATTTCGCTGATGCCACAAGGGTTTGCAGCGCTACTCACAGTCCGCAAATCCATCAGAGAGGAAGGTCCGATGGCAATTTATGTTTCCTCCTGTTTCCTCAAATCACCCCCGATTCCCGTGCACGGTGATGCCCAGGTGATGCCCAGAAATCTCGCGCTACAGTCTCAAGAAATAGAGCAAAAACGGGGATTCTTGTGCGCCTGACCAAACGATCTGTCGATGCGGTGATGCCCGAAGCGGTGGATCGAATCTATTGGGACGATGAGCTTCCGATGTTCGGACTTCGCGTCAGGCCCGCCGGCAAGAAGACATTCGTCGTTCAGTATCGTGTGGGCGGTGGTCGCAAGGCGAGGCTCAGGAAACTCACCGTCGGTGTCTACGGAACATCGACCGTGGACGAGGCCCGGGTTGAAGCCAAAGCGGTTCTGCGGAAAGCGGGGCTCGGGGAAGATCCAGCGGAGGAACGTCTTCGCCATCGGACGGCTGCAACGGTTGCCGAGCTCATCGACATCTGGTCGACAACAGGTGTCACGACCAACCGACGGACCGGCGAGCCTCGCTCCCAGCAGAATATCGCGAACGATGTGGCGCAGGCCAACCATCACCTGAAACCGCTGATTGGACATCGTCCCGTCGTCGATCTTACGCGAAGTGACATCGAGCACCTTCGCAATCAGATCGCCAAGGGAGACTCCCGCACTAAGCGCAAGGGGAGGAAGCGAGGCCTCGTGAACGTCAAGGGAGGTGCAGGCACAGCTGCCCGGACGATCCGCCTGCTGTCGTCAATCCTGTCCTTCGCGGTTGATCAAAGGCTGATTGAGCGGAATCCGGGATTGGGGGTCAAACTGGCTCCAAGCCAGAAGCGGCACCGCTATCTAAGCGCCGCTGAGATCAGACAGCTCGGTCAGGCGCTCGACACGCCCGCTCCCTCGCCAACAGCTGGCAAGGCTGCAACCATCATCCGGCTCCTCATCCTGACGGGTGCGCGTCGCGGCGAGATTGAAGCCCTGAAATGGCCCGAAGTGGACTTTGAGTTCGGGATGCTCCGGCTCGAGAGCAGCAAGACCGGCGCAAAGATCATTCCTCTGGCCGGGGCTGCCATCAACCTGCTGGCGGCCGAGCGCGAATGGGCGAACGACAATGCAAAGTGGGTGTTTCCAGCGGCGCGCTCGGATGGCCACTTCGATGGCTTGTCCAAGGAGTGGCGCCGGATCCGCAAGGCGGCCGGCATCGGCGACGTTCGTATTCACGACTTGAGGCACACGTTCGCCAGCGTTGGTGCGAGTGGCGGGATCGGGCTTCCGCTTATCGGCGGCATCCTCGGTCACAGACAGGCGTCCACGACTCAGAGATATGCGCACCTGGCGGACACGCCGCTTCGGCGAGCTGCTGACGAAATCGGGCGCCAGATCGCGGCGAAACTTTCCGCTCCAGCGAGTAGCAACCCAATGGCAAGCCGAACGATGGAGGCAACGAAGCTGTAGGCCCGATGTCTCCAGGGGTTGGCGAGATGGCCAAGAGATTCGGAACTGCGCGGGCAGAAGCCCCAAATAATGAGATCTCGTTGGTCAGTGAGATGCGATTGCCTAGCCAGACGATGGCGATACGGCAGAGGCGTACCCGTGCGCATACACATGAGGATCGCCAGAAATCGCCTCGACGTCGTCGAGATTAAGCGCCGACAATGAGATTACCTCGAATGCTCTCCCGCCATGAAGACGTCGAAGTAGCTCCGCGATGACAAGCGTTCCCGCCATGACGCCAACAAAGGGCGCGCCGACCGTCCGGGAGGCAAGCTGAGCAAGACCGCACTGATCGGCGCCCTTCGCTTTGAGATCTACATACGCTGGTTGGCCGGCGAGATCTGCCGGGAGATGTCGCCCTGCTGACGAGGACCAAATCTCTGCCGCGGAACGCGACGCAGGGAAGGTGTGGAGAGAGAAGCCGCGAAAGCCGTGAACACCTGCTCCAAGCCCGGACTCGATGACCAATGCGAAGCCAGCCTCTTCCAGCGCGGCTCTTGTTGGGGCGTTATCAACGCCACAGAGTCCTACAGCGGGTTCATTCTGATGGCGGTGTGTCCATGCGCCAAACCGCCGTTCCTCGATGAAGGTCCGAAAGCCGCGCCGCTCAAGCCACTCCGAAACCCACCGAGCCTTGCGGCGACCAATGACACCGCGTGACGTCAGAACTGACGTGCTGTCGTTTGACGGCGCCAACGTGTCGAAGTCCTGCAGGACGAGTTCAACATCGGCGTCATCAGCATAAGGAAGGCAGGCCAAGAGCCATGCATAGGCCTGGCCAAGATTACCAAGACCGATCAGCCAAAGGCGCGACGGCAGATAGAGTATCGCAGGTTCGCTGGCGTCTGGTTGAAGCCAGTCCTCACCGGGTTGCCAAAGCGAAAGACCCGCTGAACGTTTTCCCGCCATCGCATGATCGCCGGCATGAAAAGCGAACACCTCGGCCACGCAAACTGCCGCGGCCAATGCTGCAGCCAACGGGATGGCTTTTGGATCACAACTACAAGTCGGATCGGAGGCTGGAATTACGCCGCCGCGCCAGCCCGACCAAGACAAACGCCAAGCGGGGGGAACGCTGCGATCGGGATCCACATTTCCGATCAGGGCCGTCGGCCAGGATGTCGATGCTGCTTCGACAACGCGCCCGCCGAGCGCCGCAACGGCGTCGGCAAGCGTCGCCTCCGTCGCCAAATTCGTCACCACCTGGATGTCCAACGGGCCGACGATCTCAATGCCGGCCAGAAAGGTGCGGCGGGCAAGATTGACGAGCGAAAGGAGGGCGATCTGGCCGTTGACCGTGCGGGCTGTCTCGCCATTCACGTAGATCGTCAGTCCGAACTTTTCAAGGAACGCCATGGCCTGCTCGTGCGACGTCGCCTTGGCGCTATCCATGAAGTATTTGGCCGTCCGATGGAGAGTTGTGTGATCGAGCGTATTCATGGGTTCAGCCCCAAATTCCGGAATAGAAATAGCCTCGCACCGTGCGCGGCGAGCAGTCGCGCCAGGTGTGGCCGCCTCGGTACTCGTAGATTCCAAGCTTCTCCATCGGGACCGGCGTTGCTGCGAAGTTTGGAACGATGATCGCCACATGGCCGTCACGCGCCACCATCGGATTGGCTTTGTCGGAGGCGCTTTGATTTGCGGCGCCCTTGTGCGTGTGCACGTCCGCCACCACCGTCAACTTTCGTTCGCGACAGATTGCCCAAAGTTTCGCGAAGGCAGGTGCGTGAAGGATACACACCCCGCTCGAATAGGCGTCGGGATCTAGCTCATCGTAATAAACCGTATCGACAACGCGACGGTGTTTCGGCGTGGCGTATCCGAGCAGGAAGACGCCAGCCTCATGCCGCTCCTCGCCGCGGCGCTCAAGTTGCCGTGTTACCTCGGCCCAAAGCTCTGCGTGGCAACTCAGGCGATGCCTAGGCGCAGCGCAGGCCCGTATAATCGTCTTGATTGAGAAGGTCATGGATCTGTTCCAAGTAGCAGATGATGCCGCGCTGCGGCTGCCAAAGGCGTTGAGGGAAGGTGCCGCCAGTCGTCATGACCCTCGATCGACTGGCGGTCACAGGGCAGGTAGAGGCATGCGCCGCCCTTCCAGTCGGGCCGAAAAACCGAAGGCACAATGCATCGCCCGGCGGGCCAGCGTGCAAACGGCAGCATTGTGTTGGCCGTAGCGTCCCAGGGCCCGCCGGTGACGGGCGTTCGCGGATAACCCCGACACTCAAAACGGAAATCGAACCATGTTGGTGCGCCATGCCGTTCAGCGGCCGCGACCGCGATCGTCACGTGGGGCCATGTCGTGCAGACATGCCGCCAGCGTTCTTCTGCCTGCCCGCACCGAAAATCCGCGCGAGCGAGGTCTCGATCGATCAGCTGCTGGTCGGGTGCGATGAGCGTGCTCATTCAGCCCTCGACACGCTTCTCGGGCACGAGATCGAAGCAGATCGCACAGTCGCCGCGCTTCGTCAGGTCATGCAACGGCGTATCCGTCGTCGGACGATCTTCAGAGTTGCAGAGCTGAAGCAAATGCTCGATCGCATCCTGCTCCTTCAGCTTGAACGCACGCACAGCCCAAGCCTTGACGCGGCGGACACGCGCGCCGCCGGCGAACGTCTCGTGAGCCGTGCGTTCGAGGTAATTGACGGTAACGCGAACGCGGAGGCACCGTGTGACATGGATCCGGCAGCCACTTTTGAGGCCTTTGAGCGGGGCTTTGCTCGTGAGGTCGAGCGGCTCGTCCTCCTCGTCAAGCAGCACGCGGCAGGTATCGTCGAGGTCGATGTTGAGGCTGCGCAGCAGCCTCTCAAGGTCGATGCCCGTCGGACTGGCGGGCAGGGCGCCTTCGCTGAGGTTCCCCCGTTCGCCGTGGTGGATAAAGATGGTCGTCGTCATTGATGGCTCCTGTGTTGCCCATGAATTGCGGGCTCAGGAGTAGAGCGACGTGGGGACGAAAAATCCGGCGCGCCCGGCGTGACTATTGGCCGTCGCAGGCAAAGTAGGCCGGGCAGCTGGGGCAGTAGCGCGCCTCATCGGGCTCAGCCCCGAACACACCGCTCTCTATCCCGGCAATGGCGCTCGCATACTCCTTGAGCAACTTGTCGTCGTTCTTTGCTGCCGCCGGGAGAGCTTCATCGAGACCGGGATAGTATGTTTCAACGACCATTGGCCGACCCGGATAGCGTTGCGCGGCACCGAGGCGGATCAACGCATAGATCCGGTGTTCGCCTTCGGACTTGGATTTTCGCCCCGTACGAATGCGCTGCACACGGACAAGGCCGCTTGGTTCAATTACGACCCGGTCAGGAAAAAGCTCGATCTTTCGGCCATTGAGACCAACGGTCCACGGCTCGCGGTCGTACGTGCCGGTCTCCTTCGACAAAAGCCGATGGACGCTGGCGACCATGGTCTCAGCAATACCGCGATAGTAACCCTCGAATCCCGAGTCGCGCGGACCGTGCGTGTTCCAGACACGCGCCATTTCGCTGCGCGCTGCATCGAGCGTCGGCAATCGGCCAGCCGCCTGCTCTTCCTCCATCCAGGACATGGTTCGGTGAACGACACGGTGAAAGCGCAGGTAAGCTGAACTATCGCGGTTGCCTCTCAGGTCTTCGAGAATCTCGAAGCGGTAGCGCGCCGGGCATCGCAGGTACATGTCGAGTTCGCGTTCTTCGTAGCTGTCGCGCCTGACCGGGCTCAGCGTAACTGGCGCGGGGCTATCGTCGATCTGGACGTCGCCGACTCGCTGCGTTTGAATCTGACCGGCGATCACAGCCAGGAATTTGGAGGCGGACACGGTTTGCTGGGTGTATTTCTCTGCGCGGCTTAGGCTGAGATGATCGCGGGCGCGCGACATGCCGACGAAGAACAGGCACTCCTCTTCGGCGTCATGATCCTCGGCTTGGAGAGCCAAGTGAGCCAGCGTTGGCGGCGGCGGGCACCGGTTCCATTGTCGGCTAGTGGGCATGTAACGGGTGGCGATGGCTGGCAGATGGACGGCGCGGAACTCCAGACCTTTGCTGCCGTGAAGCGTCATGACGCGGACGGCGTCAAAGTCAGACGCTTCCGATGGAATGGTGCGAAAAGGCTGATCCTGGTTGAGCGCCTCGATCCTGCGCACACGTTCGAGAAACCGCTTGCGTGTGCTGTCTTGGCCGGGAGGCACGTCGCCTGCCGTTTTGAGCAACTGGTAGATGGCAATCAACTGCTGTTGCGTCTCCGGGCCGTTCCTGGCGACGAGGCGGCGGAGATAGTCGCTGCGTTCGAACAGGTAGGTTGTCAGCATCGTCCAAGCGGTGGCTCCTGAACCGAAACCTGACAGGTGCGTAGCCAGTTTGGAAAGGCCAAGGCGCGAACCATCAGACAAACCCTCGACTTCGTCGGCTCGACCAAGCGTCTCCGCCAGCGTGACTTGCTTGGCCGCGGACCATGCGATGATCCGAAGAATGTCGTCACGAGGAACAGAGTATTCGGGAAGCTGGGCGACACGCAGGAGACCTAGGCCGCCAGATTCGGCGTCGATCGACAGAAGCGCCAGCAAGTCACAAATCTCGGGCCGTTCGAACAGGTCGCCGAGATACAACAGCGGGACGCCGAGGCGACCAAGGACGTCGGTGATGCGGGAGAGCGTCAGATGGCTGCGCGCCAGAACCACTTGATCTTCGTAAGGGATGCCTGCGGTGCGTAGCGCCTCGATCTTGTCGCGGATCGCCGCGGCTTCCGCCGTCACGGTCGGCGCGACGGTCATGGTGACGGCGCCGCCGCCGCCGCGGTACGCCTGCCAGGACGTAGCCGCGCTTTTGTCTGATGACATGTGGTTCGTGAACGCGCCGAAAGTCCGAACAATGGATTCGCCTGACCGATAGTTCGTCGTCAGAGACTGGCGTTGTCCGCCAAATGCGCTGGTGAAGCGCTCGACATTCTCAGGTTTGGCACCCCGGAAACGATAGATGGACTGACGTTGATCCGCGACCACCCATACGTCCCGCGTACCCTTTGCAAGCAGTTCGAGAAGGCGTGCGCTCGCGAAGTTCACGTCCTGGTATTCGTCGATGAGGATTTGCTTGTGACGCGCATGACAGTCGGCAAGCACGTCGGCGTGTTCTTCAAGAAGGCGAACTGACAGCATGATGAGGTCGCCAAAGTCCACGGCGTCCGCGGCCTCAAGAGCCTGCTGATAGATTCTATAAATCTGGCCGATTTCGACAGCCCGCTCCGCCGCCTCGGTCTCAGCAGGCGTCGTCGCGTTGCGCAGGGCCGTCTCAGCCTCCGTCAGATAGGTGTCCCATGTAACCAGCTCATCTTTGCAACGGGAGATGGCGCGTAACACTGGAACCAGTTCGAACGCGGGCTCATACAGGTTCTGGTAGTGCTTGAGCGGAAGTTTCGAAAGGCTGGCTTCGAGCACCGCCAGCTGGCCGGCATCGTCCAGGATCTCCACGTTTTCGGTGCGACCCAGTCTTGATGCCCATTTGGACACGAGTTCCTTACCGAAGGCGTGGAAGGTCCCGACCCACATTTCGATGGTGGCGTCAGCGTGGGCCGCCGATAGGCGCGACCGCATTTCGTCAGCGGCCTTATTGGAGAATGTGAGAGCCAAAATCTCGCTTGATTTGCCGCCACTCGCCGCCAGGATGTGACCGATCCGGTGTACGAGGGTTCGGGTCTTGCCGGTGCCTGGTCCGGCGTCGACCAGCAGCGGCCCAGCTGACCATGTCGCTGCCTTCTCCTGGCTAGGATCGAGTTCTACCGCTGGCGGCGCGGCTTCGAATTTACGTGGCCGCAGCGGCGGCAGCAGCACGGCTCTGATGGCCTGATTCAGCACTAGCTTGTGGGGCAGGCCAAGTTCGCTCGCAACATCCGATGGCGTCCTGCCTTTCAGTAACTCGTTGCGCAACCAATCGGAGGGGCACAAGAACTCACCGGCGAAAACATCTGCCTGCACTTCTTTCCGCTCGCGGGGAGAATATCCCTCGACCTTTGCGGCCCCCGTGTCGGTCGGGTCTCCACCCAGCGCACCTGAGATGATCGTGACCTCATTGTTGGGGTCGGTGTGAAGTTGATAGTGCCCAATCTCATGCGCGAGGATGACGACTTCATCTTTCGGATCCCGTCCGCTGGCGATGTTGATGAGCTTCGCTTTACGTTCAAGACATCCCAGAATGCCGCCCTCAAGCTGTGCCGAGCTGCGATGCACCTCAAGATCATTGTCGATCAAAGCGGCGTCGATGAGGGAGCGGCCGTCACGCTTGCCTTGGCTTCGCGCCATGGCTTTGGCATGACACTCTCTGGCTTTAAGCCGAATATCTCCCCATACCTCCACGACTCAGTCCTCGCTTAGCCAATAGGCCTTGCGATCATCCGGCAATTCGCTGTCTCGAATGATCTGCTCGCAGGTCTGGCGGATGATTGTTGCTGATGCGCTGCCTTTGGCATGGCCGAGTGTCGGCGACGCCAAGGCGCGGTCATGCG
This sequence comes from bacterium, assembly GCA_030824255.1. GTDB lineage: Bacteria > Pseudomonadota > Alphaproteobacteria > Caulobacterales > Hyphomonadaceae > UBA7672. The sequence continues at coordinate 7,422 of JAVBYB010000068.1, read as the reverse complement.
CCCGGTCAAATTCTTCCGGTGTTACCTGCAATGCCTCAATGATCGCCTTCAGCAGTCGTGAAGCCACAGGTTTTGCCATTTTCCCCGTGGTGAGCGCTGAAAGGATGCCGCGCGTGATGCCGACGATCTTCGCAAGCTTTGGAATATCCAGCGATAGCCTACCCATCAGTTGGTCGAACGTCAGTCTTGAATCCAGAGACGTCGCGCGCGCTTGACCTGCCTTGTGCTCATGTAGAGCATTGATGGCATGGCTGCGCCCGCGCGCGAAAAAAACGTCGTCTTCTTCGCTCACGTCGGCTTCAAGATCGGGATTCGCATCGCGCAACATGGCCGCATAATCCCGAATGTCTTCGGCAAGTTCCGGGTAGCGCGAAATCCATTCGACAATATCCGCAGCTGATGGTTTGCGGCATGCACGATGAAACGCGAACAGAACCTCGTCTCGCTCTTCTTTGTGAGTGTTGTCAGTCATTGTTGGTCTCCCGTATTTTCTTGATCTCCTTTATGACCTCGGCAACCCATCTGCGGGCCTTGGTGTCGTCAATGCCGAGAGCGCCCGCGATCGACGTGCCGCGGGTGGAGGAGTAAGGCGCGCCGTCCATGTGCAGCCGGAACGCCAGCCGTTTTTTCAGATCCGGCGTCGCTTTTTCCAAAAGTTCCGTGACGTAGAACTCCTGCTGCTCGCTCGTCCAGGTCACGATTCCAGGGGATGGCTCGCTGGGCAGATCATCGTTCTGATCGTAGGACGGCTCCCGTATTCTTATCTTGTCCACGTTGCGGATCGCATCCATCGCGCGATGTTCGACCCGCGCGACAAATGCCTCACGTAGGCCTTGCCCATCTTTCGAAGCCGGTTTCAGAATCGCCTGTGCCAGCTTTGCCTGAAGGCGATCAATGATCTGATCGCGGTTGGGTTTGGTCCGGCTCACCATGCGAAGGAGGATGCGGGTGATCCGATCCAAGACGTGCTGCATCAGCCGACCGCGTACGGAATCATCGCCGTCCGGCCCGATTTCCTGAATGGCCGCGACAAGGCTTTCAGACTTGATGGAGGCCAGGCGATTGCCTTGGATAAGGCTCCGCCAGCCTTCCACGTCTGTGGGCGGTGGTCCTTCGTCGGCCCCTGTTGTCATGCGCGCACCTCTTCGGCCCTACTTCTCAAGCGAAGTCGGGTTGAATTTTCCGGCGGCCGGCCTGAGTTATTTTCGGGGTGCCCCCCAACCGCCAGCTAGCCTAGCATATTTCCCAATTGAATCGGCCCCTTGGCTCGGATTTGGTCGCTGCCGCGGATGAGTGGCTTGAGTAGCACTCGCGTAAATTTCGCGGTTTTGATGATTGGAACCGCCTTCGGCGATGTGCAGCTTGCCGCTGTCCAGACTCCGATTGGTTGCTGGACCGGGGGCCCGCGGGTCTAAATTTTCCTGCTACGAATCGTCGGCTTTTCTGATACAAGTGCCGACGTTATGTCACAAACCCGAACCACCAAAGGCGATACACAGGCCATCCAAGCGCTGGCGCTGTTCGCCAAGACGCCGCTTCTGCGCGCACGCGATCTTGCCGCCGTCGGCATTGCGCGTGAGACGCTGCGCCGCCTGGTCGCCAGTGGCGAGCTTGAGCAGCCCGCCCGCGGTCTTTATGCCCGCAAGGGCGGCGACCTCTCCGCCGACGTGTCGCTCGCCGAAGTGGCGCGCCGGACGCCGCATGCCGTTATCGGGCTCCTCTCCGCGCTCCGATTCCACGGCCTGACGACGCAGCTGCCGCATGAAGTGTGGATCTATATCGACCGCAAGGCCCGCGTGCCGGCGCATCCGCCGGTGCGTCTCCGCATCTTCCGTGTCAGCGGCGACGGCCTGACCGACGGCGTTGAGCGCCTCGCCATCGATGGCGTGCCGGTCGCCATCACCGGCGTGTCCCGGACGCTGGTCGACTGTTTCAAGCGCCGTGACGAGGTCGGGCTCGATGTCGCGCTGGAGGCGTTGCGCGATGCGCGCCGGCTCAAGAAGCTCAACGTCAACGAAGTCTGGCGCATCGCCGAGCGCCGCCGAGCGCTGACCTTCATGCGCCCTTATCTCGAATCGCTGGGGTAGGAGCGAGCATGCCAGGTAACATCGCCGCCTCTGTCCGTGGTCGGTTAAACAATCTCGCCAGACAACAAGGCGATGTCGCCGCGCGCGTCTTCCTGCGTTACGCCATTGAACGGCTGCTTTATCGCCTCTCCTTGAGCGCACACCGCGACGTCTTTGTTCTGAAAGGCGCCATGCTGTTCTCGCTCTGGGCGCCGGTGCCCTATCGCAGCACCGGAGATCTTGATCTCCTCGGGCAGGGCGATCCTGCGCCCGACCGCATGGCTGCGATCTTCAAGACAGTCTGCGCGGTTGCGGTTGATGACGATGGCCTGGTGTTTGACCCAGGCAGCGTCCGCGCCGAGGCGACGCGAGAGGACGAGGACTACAACGGCGCCCGCATTACCCTGCGGGCGACGCTTGGCGGCGCGCGCCTGGCGCTGCAGGTCGACATTGGCTTCGGCGATGCGGTAACGCCTGAGGCGACGAACATCGCCTATCCCTCCGTGCTCGACTTTCCGGCCGCCTCGCTGCGCGCTTATCCGCCCGAGACAGTGGTCGCCGAGAAGCTCGAAGCCGCTGTTTCACTCGGCATGGTGAACTCGCGGATGAAGGACTTCTTCGACCTCTGGGTCATCGCCAAGAGCTTCCCTTTCGAGGGCGTCGTACTCGCCAACGCCGTCGCCGCAACGTTTGAGCGACGTGGAACAGCCTTGCCGCCCGACCTGCCAGTCGCGCTGACAACCGCCTTCAGTGGAGACGCTCTCAAGCAGGGCCAGTGGCGCGCCTTCCTGCAGCGCACCACGCTCGCGATCGCACCTGAACCACTGCCGGAACTGATTGCCTTCATCGCCACATTTGCCAAGCCGCTTCTGGTTGAACAAGCCGCATCGGTAGGCTTGTTTTGGCCGGCGGGCGGCCCGTGGAATTCCACCAGTGCGAAGTAAGCGCCGACTTGGCCAAGTCGATGTGCGACACAAAGCGATCAGCGCTGCGCGTATCCCCTACAAGACCTGTCTGATCATCGTGTTCCCCCTCATATGAATCGAAAGTCCGTCACTGGACTCGGCGATTCGAAGGAGATGGTTTGCAGAAGAACAGATCATCGCGATCCTTCGGTATGTCGTGTTCTCCGTGATCGCGTGTCCAGCTGGCAAGTTTAGAATACTGCTCTGCGGGTCACGAGGACCGAAATTCGAGCCCCCGCCGACGCGCGAATTGTCGGCGGTATCGCCAGCCCCCGATCAACAACCCGATTTGTCACGCCGCTAGCGCTTCGCTGGACGCCATCCGCAATGGCTGCATCAACCGGATCGCGCGAGATTGCACCAATGCCCCCGTAGGTGAGCTGTGGCTCCTCCGTCGTCGCGACACCGACATTGATCAGCGTTCCGAGCGCTGCAGCACCGAACACATCGCCCCAGTGATTGTCGACTTCGCCTCTGACGCCAGCGGCGCCTGATGGATCCGCTCCTACTTCATCGAGCACCACTTCGTCGCCATGCGGCATGATCAGCCGTGACCAGATGATGGCGATGCGACTCTGGCCGTATCTGCTGGACGATCTGTATTCGCCCATCAGCCGCGCGCCCTGCGGGATGAGCGCGATCCGGCCTGTCGCGCTGTCATAGATGGTCTGTGTGACCTGTGCGATGACCGGCCCCGGCGACTCGGAGTTCAGGTCTGTCACCAGGCTCGCCGGAATGACTGTCCCCGGGAACAACGCCCTGTCGTTGCGCTCAGGGCTTGCCGGTTGATCGCGATCCTGAGGCGCAACAGCTGTGAGGGGAGAGCGCGACTGTGCCAGATAGGCAATTGGTTGTGCTGCCGCCGTATCGGCCTTCCCCGGCTCCTCACGCAGGGCAAAGAAAATCCCCGACCGGTCCGCCGCTGCAGCTTCCGCAATCGCGGGATCAGGCGCAGGGGACGGCGCATAGGCTGCAGGCGTGCTCCACTCACTGCCATAGGTCGACATGTCACCCGTCTGCTGTGACGCCTGCGCAAACGCCGCCACATCCCCAGGCAGCGGCGGGCCAAGCTGCGGCGGTCCCGCCTGATCGAAGGAAGCTCCCGTCTGATCTCTCTGCTCAGCCGCTTCAAGCGCTGCTGCCTGCGCATAGTCCGCCGGCAGGGCCTTGATCGCGCCCTGCGCCATCTCCGGGCGAGCGGGGTCCGACATCATCGGCTTGGTCGTCGCAGGCTTTGTGGATGGGTTGCTGGAGAACGCGCCCGACGCCAGCAGCAACACCACCGCAACGCCACCGCCGGCCGCCGTGAGAATGGCAGGCTTGTTGAGCCCGCGTGCGCCGGGACCCTTCACACGGATCGCATCAAGCTGGGGCGGTTCAGTCGGGCTTGCGGGCTCCTGCGGTGGCGGCTCATCGGCCCCGGCATCAGGATTGGGCGGGAGACCATCAGCCATTGGCGCCTCCATTGGTGTTCACCGTGGTGATCGGTGTCTGGCGGATTATGGTCACGCGCTTCTGGGTCCAGCCGGAGCCAAGACGCAGCTCCGCCTTTTTGAACAGGCGATCGACGATGTAGTACTTGCCGCGGATCCGGTAGTTCACGGCTTCAAGGCCTTCATCGCCGATCACATGGAGCGGCGGCGCCTCGATCAGGTTGTCCGGCATCTCAATGTACACCTGCTTCCCATCATCGAACGCCGACAGCGGGCGCCAGTCCGGCTTGTCGCCATCGATGCGGTAGCGAAGGTTGAGCGTCTCCGGCGTGAACACGGGCGCTGGCGGAGGAGCGGCCGCAGTCGGCGGCGGAGGAGGGGGTGGTGCGTTGGTGGCCAGTGTCATCTCCACCGGATAGCGCCAGGCGACAGACGCCATGGCCGCGCCGGACGTGCTCTTGAGGTCGACATGATAGACGCGCCGGTCCGTCATGATAACGAGATTGGTCGCAAGGTTTGCAGCATTCGGTTTGACGAGGATGTGCGACTGGATGTTGCCCGCAATTCCCGACTGCGCGTCGCCAACAATCCATCTTGTCGTGTCGCCTGCAGAGACGGAGAGCAGCGTCTCACCAGGTTCCAGCGCGATGTCGGTGATCCGCTGGGGCGAGGCCTGTACCGCATAGAGCGCGCCGCGCTCATAGGCGAACTCATGCAGGGCGCCGACGAGAGCTGCGTCGGCAGGGCCACGTGTTGCGGCCTCGTTGCTGGCGGAGATCGCGGCGGCATCCTTGGGTGATGGCTGCGCCTGCGCAGGTGAGACGAGCGCGAGTGTGGCGATGCAGGCGGAGAGCAGAAGAGGGCGTGTCATTGCTGGAGATCCCGTGACCAGTTGAAGGCGTGGACGTAAAGACCGAGCGGATTCTTCGCGAGCTGCTCGGGCGAGGAGGAGGGCGCAATCACGATGCTGGCGACGCCTGAGTAGCGCTCGACATCTATCAACGTGCCGCTGGCATAGGTGCTCTCGCGCCAGCGCAGCTGAAAACTGTCCGGACTTGCCCGCACGACCGAGATCACCTCGACCGCGACTGTACGCTTGCCGACCTTGGCGAACGGATCATCTTCCTTCGCCATGGCGTTCAGCACCTGCGCGCCGCCCTGCGTGGTCCAGTCATAAGCGCGCAGCCAGTTCTGACGGACCACGATGGCGTCTGATGGCAACCCCCGGATCATCTCGATGAACCGGGCCAGATGCCAGGCGAGCTGGGCGTCGCTCGGCACGTAGGCCGTCGTAGCGGGGCCTACGAGCCGCGCTTCGCCTGTCTGGTTTGCTTCGATCACGAACGGAACCGCTGCGGGGCGGAGCGCCAGCACAATGACGCCTGCCGCCATCGCGCCTGCAAGTGCGAGGCTTGCAAACGCTGCGGTCCGCCAGGTGCGGGCATGGGCAAGCGAAGATCCCATGCGATTGTCCCAGAGCTGCTGGGCCTGTCGGTAGGGCGTATCGGGTTCGGGTGTCCGGCCAAGGCGCGAGGATCGCCCCCGGCCAGACGAAGTTGCGGTGAACATGGTTCTAATCCCTCTGCTTGAGATTGGGGCCTTCGGACGCGCCGCCGCCGTCTCCGGCGTTCAGCGTGTGGGCGGCAACCAGCACGCCCTCGCGGATCGCCTGGGTGCGTTTGAACCGGTTGGCCCAGGCGGGCTGGCCGGATGTGGAAGACGATGTGGCGGATGATGGAGAGGCGGATGCGGAGGCCGTTCCGGGGGGAGGCGTGATCGCGCCGGCAGCGCCGGCAACAGCGCGCTGGCCTGCCGTGCCGCGCGCCTGGAAGTGACCGGCGACGCGACCTGCTGCGTGCGTAAGACCGCCAGCCGCCGTCGCGCCCAGTCCGACCGCTGCATTGAGCGGCGCCGCCATCGGACCCGAGAGACCGGTGCGCAGGGCGCCGAGTGCGGTCGCCGCGCGCAGGCCGCCGGCAGCGGACGCTGAGCCGTTTGCTGCTGCGCGCGTGGCGCCGATTGTGGCGCCTGCGGCTGCGCGTCCTGCCGAGAGTGCGCCCGCGCCAGCCGCGCCCACACCGATGGCGGTGCCGGCTGCGGCGCCCGCCGAGAGTTGCGGCGCGCCGGAGACAAGTCCTGCCGCGATGCGCGGGCAGAAGATCGCAAGCCCCATCAGCGTGAGCGCGCCAAGCACTACCGCAAAGGCCTGCTCGATGGTCATGTCATCGGGGGACAAGGCCGTGCGCAATGTTGCGAACATGGTCGAGCCGATGCCGATCACCACTGCGATCACCAGCACCTTGATGCCCGACGAGATGACATTTCCGAGGACGCGCTCGGCAAGGAAGGTCGTCTGCTTCCAGAACGCGAACGGCACTAGCACAAAGCCCGCCAGCGTTGTGATCTTGAACTCGACAATCAGCACGAAGAGCTGGATCGACAGGACGAAGAAGGCCGCGATGACGATGATGCCGCCAAGGCAGAGCAGGATCACCTCGGCAAGATTGGCGAAGAACTCGATCGGACCCGGCGCAATCGTACCAATGTGATCGAAGATTGGTTGCGAGGCCGCCAAACCCTCCGCCGCAACCAGGCCGGGCTTCAGGAGATCGGCCGGGGAGAACCCTGCTGCTGACGCCTGGAGCCCAAGCGTTGCGAAGCTGTCGAACACGATCGTCGACAGCAGCGCGAAATTGCCGAAGATGAACGCGAACGCCCCGACATAGAGCGTTTTCTTCACGAGGCTCTGCAGGATGTCGTTCTGACCCCAGGCCCAGAACAGCGCCGCCAGTGTGACGTCGATCACAATCAGGATCGCCGCTAGCGACGTCACATCCCCCGAGATCAGGCCGAAACCGGAATCGATGTAGGTGATGAACGTCGCCAGAAACCCGTCAATGGCCGAGAAGTCGTTCATGGGGTGTCGCTCTCAAGGGTCAAGGGTCGCGCGCGTCGGGG
>JAVBYB010000037.1 GCA_030824255.1 bacterium | reverse complement strand
ATCGAAGGCGCGCCCGCATTGTGCGTGAAGCGCGTCTGGACGCACGACTGCACCTTGTAGCCCTCGCCGCACGAGCCGGCTTTGGACCGCTGCACGGTCTTGGTCGTGCAGTTGAACGCAGCCTGCGTGGCGATCGAATTCTTCGCATCGGTGGCGGCGGCCATCGCGGCATCGGCAGAGGCCTGCGCATTGTTGGCGCGCGACAGTGCGTTGTCGGCAATCGTGCGGGCCTGTGCGAGGCTCATGTCCGTGCTGGCGAGCGCACGGCGCTGACCGTCAATCTCGACGTTGATCTTGCAGACGTCCATGTTGGTCTTGTCGGGTTGCGCACAGTATTGCGCGACCGTCATGTCTTCCGGAATTGCCTGGCACGCAGCTGAAGCGAGCGCCATTGCGGCCGCGGCCACGATCATCTTGAAGTTCATGCAGTTATCTCCATCACCTTTTGCCGAACATGGCGCAGCCCACTCATGCGGCAAGTGAAATGACGGCAAACCTTCACGCATACAGGGGGTTGCCGCGCACGCCCATCCCGCGCTGCGGGCATGGGTTGCCACGAAGATTCGATTACGCGCAGTTCACACGAACAGGACGGCGCTGATTCGATTGTGTTTCCTGCATTGCTGTTTCGTCATGCCTATCGCACGCATACGGATGGACCCGCGCGCGATACGTGAGAAAAAATCATGCGCTCGGGGACGAAATTCCGCAGCTACGCCGCCCCGCGCCCCAGGGCATTCACGGGAAGACGCAAATACCGCTGGCCCGCCTCCTCCGGCGGCAATTCTCCCGCACGGATATTCACCTGCAGCGATGGCAGAATCAGCGCCGGCGCCTTCAGCGTGGAATCCCGCGCCGTACGACGTTCAACAAACTCCGCCTCGCTGACGCCGTCGCGCACATGCACATTCTGTGCGCGTTGTTCCGCCACCGTCGACTCCCACGCAGGAAGCGCGCGTCCAGCCGGAAGATAATCATGTCCGACAAAGACGCGTGTTTCCGTCGGCAGATCCAGGATGCGTCGGATGGAACGATAGAGCGTGGCGGCGTCGCCGCCCGGGAAATCAGCGCGCGCCGTGCCATAGTCCGGCATGAACATCGTATCGCCGACAAAAGCCGCATCACCGATCACATAGGTGACGCAGGCAGGCGTGTGACCTGGCGTATGGAGCACGCGCGCGGATAGGTCGCCTATCCTGAAGGTGGCATCGTCCTCCCACAGCCTGTCGAACTCACGCCCGTCGGCTGAAACATCGCTGGCGCCGAACATGGGCGCGAACAGGCGTTGGACCTGCGTGATCCTGGCGCCGATGCCGACGTCCGCACCCGTTTTTTCGCGCAGGTAGTGCGCGGCCGAAAGATGATCTGCGTGCGCGTGTGTTTCGAGAATCCACGCAATCGTCACGCCCTGCTCTTGCGCGGCCGCCAGTATTGCGTCGGCGGATGCCGTCGATACCCGCGCAGTCGCGGCGTCGAAATCAAGCACGGGGTCGATGATCGCACTGCGTTTCGTGGCGGGATCCGTCACAAGATAACTCACCGTCGAGGTCTGCGGATCAAAGAAAGCCTGGATAGCGGCGGAATGGGTCTCGGAGGTCATGGGATGTTCCTTCTTGGCCCTCATATAGTAGCACTTGCTAATTTAGCAATAGCGTATATATATGCCTCATGAAGATGACCCCAGCCCTGAAGGCCCGGTTTGAAGCCAGCGCGGAGAAGGCTGCCGCGCTGCTGCGCGCCATGTCCAATGAGCGGAGGCTTCTGATCCTGTGCGAGCTGGGCAATGGCGAGCTCAGCGTCAGCGAAATCCAGGATCGTGTCGGCCTCTCCCAGTCCGCGCTCTCGCAGCACCTCGCCGTCCTGCGCGAACAGGAACTCGTCGCCACCCGCCGCGAGGCGCAGACGATCTTCTATCGGATCGCTGACCCCGCCGTTCTCAAGGTCATCGCCACCCTCGCTTCCATCTACTGTCCGGAAAAACTCAAATGACCACGCTCGCGCCCATATCCCCGCAAGACGCCGCCGCCCGTATCAAGTCCGGCCACGCCACCCTCGTCGATATCCGGGAGGCCGATGAACACGTGCGCGAGCACATCGCCGGCGCCGTCTCCATGCCCCTCTCGACCATCGAGAAGGGTCGTCTCAATCTCGCCACCCACGGTGACGTCGTCTTTCACTGCAAGTCCGGCATGCGCACCGGCGCAAACTGCGTGCGCCTCGCTGACCACGTCGATGGTCCGGCTTTCATGCTCGATGGCGGTCTCGACGCTTGGAAGCAGGCTGGCATGGCCGTCAGGAAGAAAACCGGCGCGCCGATCGAACTGATGCGGCAGGTGCAGATCGTCATCGGCCTGTTCGTGCTCGCTGGTATCGCGCTCACGCTCACAGTGCATCCCGGCTTCATCGTCATCCCTGCCTTCATGGGCGCCGGCCTTACCTTCGCCGGCCTCAGCGGATGGTGCGGAATGGCGAAACTGATCGCGCTTGCCCCATGGAACAGGCAGGCTGCGTGATGATTGTGCTGGGGGAAATGGCGATTGTCGCCACGCTGGCCAGCGGCGCGCTGGTCGGCCTCCTGCTGGCGCTATTCGGCGGCGGCGGTTCGGTGCTCGCCGCCCCTCTGCTGCTCTACGCTGTCGGCGTCACCAATCCGCACGTCGCCATCGGCACAGCCAGCGCGGCAGTCGCCGCCAATGCGGCTTTCAATCTCGTGGGACACTGGCGGGGCGGACGCGTCAAATGGCCGTGCGCCCTGACCTTTGCAGCGGCCGGTCTCGCCGGCTCGCTGATCGGGTCCACACTCGCAAAGATGGTCGATGGCCAGCACCTGCTCATCGCCTTCGCCGTCGCCATGGCGGCAATCGGCGCCTCCATGTTGCGCCGCCCGAAATCCGAAGGCGATGCAGATGTGCATCTCACCCCGCGCCTGATGCTGCGCCTTGCGC
>JAVBYB010000465.1 GCA_030824255.1 bacterium | reverse complement strand
GCGGCGGGGCGGCAAGCTGCTGGTCCAGCGAGGCGACGAGATCCCACTTCCAGCCCGCGCGCTGGCTTTGCCAGACGCCCAAGGCGATCAGCGCCGCCAGCATCGGAATCGCGAAGAGTGTCAGGAGCGGATAGGGCCGGAAATACATGCAGACGGTTTACCCCCACACGGGGGGACCGCGCCATGGGGCACTATTCCAGAGGGGCATCCTCGAGACGGGCTTCGCCAGCCTTGTGTTTCCACTGGAGAGCGAACAGCAGCGCCTTGATCGGGCGCAGAAGCGCCAGGCAGAAGGCCAGTGTCACCGGCGGCCAGATAAGGATGTGGACCCAGCCGGGGGGACGCAGTGCAAACTCGAAAAACATCGCTGACGGCACGATAAAGATCAGCGCGGCAAACATGACGAAGAAGGATGGGCCATCGCCCGCATCCGCCACGGTAAGATCAGCACCGCAGGCATCGCACTGGTCCTTGAACGTCAGGAAGCCACGGAAGACCTGCCCTTCGCCGCAGTTGGGACACCGGCAACGCATGCCGGCGGAAAACGCCGAAACAGCCATGACCTTAACTCCTCAGCGGGAACCGCCGGATCGAGGCATCAGATATAGGAAGGTCGAACACCAACACTCACATCCCTGCGACAACGTTCCAGCCTGCTGCGGCATAATGGGTGACATTCACCCTCAAGCCGACGACAGGGACGTTAGGACGGGCTGCCTCTGTACGGCATGACATAGAGCAAGCCCCACGCGGCGAGCCAGACCACCGCGATAATGATCCAGTTCAGCGCAACATACTGGAAGCCCAGCGGACGCTCGCGCGTGGCGATGCCCGCGATGACCAGCACGCTCGACACGGCGAACAGCGCGAAGCCTATGTAGAACTGCGTGTTGAAGGCCTTGGACAGCGAATACAGCAGGCCCGAGTCCAGATAGCCCGGCGAGAAGGCCGTATCGCCCTGCCATTGCGTGGCGATGTACCAGTTGCCGGCCGCGCCAAGCAGCAGCGCCACAACGGCGGCGCCGACAGCCAGCCACACTTTTGCACGCGACCAGAGAAAAATCGCGCCCGCGGCCGCAAGCGCCGCAAGCACCATGAAGATCGAACCCGTCAGCATCACGCCGAACGGATTGAAGCTTGGTGCGAGAACAACGTTGCGACCAATGCGGAAGGAAGAGTCGAGCTGCGAGTATCCGCCGCCGCTCCATATCTGCTGGGCCGATTCGACAAGCGGTTGACCGCGGCTCAGGAAAGGAGCCGCGGCCGAAACCCACAAAGCGATGGAGAGCGCCTGGACAGCCAGGAAGCCGAAGAACGTCGCCTTCCTGCCCATCCTGGACCGCCGCCTCTAGTGACCGGAGCCCGGAGGACCAGCGCCCCAGACGAGGTGCGGCGTCACGTAGACGAAGGCAAAGAGGAAGAGCCACACAACGTCGACGAAGTGCCAGTACCAGGCGGTAAACTCGAAGCCGAGGTGCTTCTCCGCGGTCATGCCGCCGGCAACGAGGCGGAAGAACGCCACGATGAGCATTCCGGTGCCGAGCACAACGTGGAAGCCATGGAAGCCGGTCGCCATGAAGAAGGCCGAGCCATAAAGCGAGCCGTCGAACGAGAAGCCGGCTTGCGTGTACTCGATGACCTGCAGCGCCGTGAACGAGATGCCGAGGATGATGGTGAGACCGAGGCCCGTGATCGCGCCCTTGCGGTCATTCACCTGCAGTGCGTGGTGAGCCCACGTGACGGTCGTGCCCGAAAGCAGAAGGATGAGCGTGTTGATCAGCGGCAGGTGGAACGGGTCGAAAGTGACGACCTGATGGCCATCAACCTGCGTCACCGGCCACGCGCTCCACTTGAGCAGCGACTCGAGAGCCGGGTTGGCAAGGTCGGAGTGCGTGGCGCTGGCGCGGACAGCGTGGAAGATGGTCATCTCGAAGAACGACCAGAACCACGCGACGAAGAACATCACTTCCGACGCGATGAAGAGCACCATGCCGTAGCGCAGGGAAATCTGGACGACTTCCTTATGGTCGCCGCCGCGGCTTTCCTTGAGGACGTCGCCCCACCAGCCAACGAGAACGAACACGAGGGCGACGAAACCGGGAAGGAGGGCCCACAGGGCGCCCTTCTCGATGAACCAAAGGCCTTTCATGTAGCCCGCGGCGCCGAGCGCCAGAGCAAGCATGGAGAGCGAGGCCAGGAGAGGCCACGGGCTCGGCTTCACAAGGTGATAGTCGTGCTTGACGTCGCCCGCCATGGCTTCAGTCCCTACATTAGTGCGGGGGTGGGCAAGACCCTGCCCCGCTGACCCAAAACTCCTACCGCCGGTCTAGTTGACCGCGGATGCGTCCTCAAGCCGCGCGGCGGAGGCCTGGGGGCCGGCTGCGCGGTAGTAAGTATACGAAAGCGTGATTCCCCTTACGTCGTCCGCCTGCCAATCCTTGGCCATGTCGGGCGCGACGAAGAATACCACAGGCAATTTGACCGGTTTACCCGGCTCGTATGTCTGTTCCTGGAAACAGAAGCATTCGATCTTCTCGAAGTAACGCCCAACCTTGTGGGGGATGACGTTGAAGCCGGCCATCGCGCGGATCGGCTGGTCAGACGTGTTCACGACCTCATAGAAGGCCATCATCGTCTCACCCAGCTTCACATCGACGTGCGGCTGCAGTGCATGAAATTTGAGAGGCGCGCCCTGCTCCACATTGGCGTCAAACGCCACGCGGACCACGCGGTCGAGAATCTCTTTCGGCTTGGACGTCGCAATCTGAGTCGTGCCGCCAAAACCGGTGATGTTGCAGAATGCGGAATACAGCGGCTCGGCCGCAAAGCTGAGGCCGAGCATGCCGACGGCGACGCCTGACAGGATTCCGACCGTGAGTTTCGAGCGCTTGTTCATAGCCGCTCCGGAATGCCGCCGCCCACCTTGGACATGGTGAGCACGAAGACCAGAAT
>JAVBYB010000227.1 GCA_030824255.1 bacterium | reverse complement strand
TGGATGGTGGTGACGGTGAAGCCGACGGCTTGCAGCGCGCGCAGCGCCGACTCGCGGCCCGAACCCGGACCGTGCACCAGAACTTCGATCGTCTTCACGCCGTGCTCCTGGGCCTTCTTGCCAGCGTCTTCGGCGGCCACCTGAGCAGCGTACGGCGTCGATTTGCGCGAGCCCTTAAAGCCCATTGCGCCAGCCGACGACCAGGAGATCGTGTTGCCCTGCGCATCCGTGATCGTGATGATCGTGTTGTTGAAGGACGCATTCACGTGGGCGACGCCCGACGCGATGTTCTTGCGTTCCCGTTTCTTGACCCGGCCTTTGTCGCCAGCAGCTTCGCGCGCCATGACTTATCCTACTTCTTCTTGCCGGCGATGGCCTTAGCGGGGCCTTTGCGCGTGCGGGCGTTGGTGTGGGTGCGCTGACCGCGGACCGGCAGGCCCTTGCGGTGACGCAGGCCGCGATAGCAACCCAGGTCCATCAGACGCTTGATGTTCATCGCGACTTCGCGGCGAAGGTCACCCTCCACCATGTAGTCGGCATCGATCGCTTCACGGATCTTCAGGACTTCGGAGTCCGTCAGCTGGTTCACGCGGCGAGCGGCTTCAATGCCGAGCTTGCCGGTGATTTCCTTGGCTTTGGACGGGCCAATGCCATGAATATAGGTCAGCGCGACTTCAACGCGCTTCGCCGTCGGAAGGTTTACGCCTGCAATACGGGCCAAACTGCCTCTCCTGAACGTCCGCCGATTTCCCTGACGGGAAAAAGGCCCGAAAAACTCTATCGAAATCTCTAGCGCAACGCCAAAGTTCGCCACACGCCGTGCCGGCGCGGCGAAACATCTGCCCGTCGCGAAGGCCGGTTCTTATACGGGGCGAACTCGCCCCGTCAACCGCTTATTTCCCTTTTATCCTCAGCCTTCCCTGCCCTTCATCGACAGGGATTTGACCTCAGATTCAATTCGCTTTTTTCGGCGCCGCCGCGTCGAGAATGCCGGCGATCGAAGCCGATACCGTCTCCACGTTGGCCATGCCGTCGATTTCGGTCAGCTTGCCCTGCCCTCTATACACTTCCACGAGGGGGGCAGTCTGGGTGTTATAGGCCACGAGTCGCTTCTTGAAGGCTTCCGGATTGTCGTCGGCGCGGCCTTCCGCCTCGAATCGCTTGGTCACCCGGTCGATCAGCGCGTTTTCATCGACCTTGAGGCGGATGACAGCGTCCACCTTCTGGCCGCGGCCTGCGAGCGAGTCATCCAGGGCGGTCGCCTGGGGGATTGTCCGCGGGAAACCATCAAATATGAAGCCGGCAGCCTCGGGGTTCTTGTCGAGCTGCTCCTCGATCAGGGCGATCACGATCTCGTCCGAGACCAATGACCCCGAATCCATGATCGAGGCGACTTTCTTGCCCAGCTCCGAGCCAGACGTGCGCGCGGCGCGCAGCATGTCGCCCGTGGAGAGCTGGATGAAGCCGCGCTCGGCGACCAGCTTCTTTGCCTGGGTTCCCTTGCCGGCGGCGGGGGGCCCGAACAGAATCAGGTTCACTTCTTCTTACCCCCGAGACGAGCGCGTTTGATCATGCCCTCGTACTGGTGGCCGATCAGGTGCGACTGGATCTGCGAGACCGTATCCATCGTCACAGACACCACAATCAGCAGCGATGTGCCGCCGATATAGAACCGCCCCGCGAATTCATTCCTCAGCAGCTCCGGCAACACGCAGACGGCAGCGATGTAGATCGATCCGATCACGGTAAGGCGCGTCAGAACGTAATCCAGGTGCTCCGCGGTCCGCTTGCCAGGGCGATAGCCCGGAATGAAGCCGCCGTACTTGCGCAGGTTCTCGGCCGTTTCTTCCGGGTTGAACACGATCGACGTGTAGAAGAAGCAGAAGAAGATGATCAGCGCACCGAACAACACGATGTAAAGCGGCTGGCCCGGCCCGAGATAGGCCTGAATGAAGCTCAGCACCTCGCCCCAGATGCCGGACTGCGCCATGGCCGCAGCGGCCTGGTCGGCGGTGAGTGTGCCGGCAGCAGCAGCGGCGGCCGGGTTGTTGAAGCTGGCCAGCGTCTGCGGAAGCATCAGCAGCGAGGAGGCGAAGATGGCGGGAATGACGCCGGCGGCATTGACCTTCAGCGGCAGGAAGGATGACTCGCCGCCCACCATGCGGTTGCCCTGCTGGCGCTTCGGATACTGGATCAGCAGGCGACGCTGCGACCGCTCCATGAACACCACGAACAACACCATCACCGCGACCAGGCCAAGGATGGCGATGATCACGATGAAATCGAGCTGGCCGGCATAGAGCTGGGACCAGGTCTGCACGATATAGTTTGGCAGTTCGGCGACGATGCCGGCGAAGATGATGAGCGAGATACCGTTGCCGACGCCGCGGGCCGTGATCTGTTCACCCAGCCACATGAGGAAGATCGTGCCGCCGACCAGCGTGATAACGGTGGACGCCATGAAGTACGGGCCGGGCTCATAGGCCATCACGTCGTTGTTCAGGGCGACGGATACGCCCCAGGCCTGAGCGATCGCCAGGGCGACGGTGAGATAGCGGGTGTACTGGTTCAGTTGTTTCCGGCCGCCCTCGCCTTCCTTTTTCAGGCGCTCAAGCGCGGGAACGGCGGTGGACAGGATCTGGATGATGATCGACGCCGAGATATACGGCATCACGTTGAGGGCGAAGATGGCCATGCGCTCGACGGCGCCGCCCGAGAATGTGTTCCACATTCCCAGGATGCCTTCCTTCATGCCCTGGAAGGCCCGGCTGTACTCGACCATGTCGAGGCCCGGAATCGGAATCTGCGCGCCGACCCGGTAGACCACCAGCGCCAGCAGCGTGAACAGGATACGGGCCTGCAGCTCCTTCGCCTTGCCAAAGGTGGAGAAGGAAATGTTACGAGCCAGCTGCTCGGCCGCGGAAACCATTAAGCCCGCCTCCCAGATCGCGTG
>JAVBYB010000016.1 GCA_030824255.1 bacterium | reverse complement strand
AGCCCAGGATGACATCGCCTTCGATCAGGCCGGAGTTGATGATCGTGCTGGCCGTCAGCGCATCGGTCACGACAATGCTGCCGAAGATGTCGCCGCTGTTGGTCACATTTAGACCGCCGAACGCGATGTCGAGCTGCTGATAGGATTTGGCGATCACGCCGTAGATCGTCCCGGTATTGACCAGCGTCGATGCGCCATAACCCCGCCCCGCGATGTCAACCGCGATATCGGCGGCGATCAGGCCATTGTTCTCGATCACCAGCCCATCATCGCCCGTGATCGCGACCGAGAAGAACGGCGACGTCTCGGGTGAGAACGCGATGATGTCGCCATGGTTGATGACTGTGCCGACCATGTCGATCGCAATGGCGCCATTGCCGCCGGCCGCCTCGATCACGCCCCTGTTCTCGACGCGGCCGCTGCTTGCGATGGCCACGGCAAAGCCAGCTTCCGACAAGGCGAATATGTCGCCCGCATTCGTCACCGACGACCCGTAGATTGCGAGCGCATAGCCGTTCTGCGCCAGCGCGTGGATGCGCCCGCCCTCGCGATTGACGAGGCCGTCATTCTCGATGGCGAAGCTGTCGACCTGTCCGAAGAAGGCCTCGGCATTTCCCGCGCCAAATGCCGATGCGAGGATCAGGCCCGAATTCTCGAACACGTCGATCCGGTTGCCGCTGAAACCGTATGCCGAGCCGGTTGGCCCTCCGATATCCGCATCCGCAGACCCGAAGCTGCGCAGGGTGCCGTGATTGATGACGCCGACATCGACATAGAGGTGCGTGCCGCCTAACACCACGCCCCCGCGTTGGCTCTCCCATACCTCGTCAGCACCGATCGTGATGATGTCGCCGAGTGTTTCCCCTTGGGTGACAAACACGTCCGGCGCGAGATCCGCGCCCGGCAGCACGCCCGGCAGGGGCGCTGCGCCTGCGCCCACCGCATCCAGCCCCGTGGCCGCCGGCGGCGTCACGCCCATGCTCATGCGCATGCCCGTCTGCACCAGCACCGTCGCGCCCGAGAGCGAGAACTGCACGTAAGAGACGCCGTTGAGCTCCACCAGCGGCCCCGCCGCCCATGCACCCACCAGATAGGCCGTGTCGGTCGCCCCGCCGGATAGCACCAGCGGTCGCGCGCCGCTCAGCGTCACCACATCGGCCGATCGAACAACCACTGTCTGCCCGCCGGCGAATGCGATTTCCTCGATCCCCGACACGCGGTTGCTGGCCACGGCAATCGAGAGATCCATCACGCGTCCGCCCGCCGGCAAGGCCCAGACATCGTGCCCCGCCCCGCCCGCGATCGAGGCGAACGTCAGGTCGCCTGTTTCGATCCGGTCATTGCCCAGGCCGCCGGCGACCACATCGCCGCCCTGCGTCACGATCCGGTCATTGCCAAGTTCGCCATAGAGCCCGTCAGCTCCCACGCCGCCTGTCAGCACATCGTCGCCATAGCCGCCAAGCAGCAGGTCCTCGCCGCCATGGCCGCCCAGCGTATCGTTGCCGAAGCCGCCGCGCGCCACATCAGCAAAACTGCCTCCGATGAACACATCCGTGCCGCCGCCCATGTCGACCACGCCATTGATCCGTCCGCCGGTGGTGTCGACGAGATCGTTCTCCTCGCCCATGTCGACAAGGCCGGTGATGACGCCTTCGTTTCGTACCGCGTCGCTGCCCAGATTCAGCAGGATATCGCCCTCGATCAGTCCGCCCGCATGATTGTGGACAAACTGCTGCGGCCGCGTCGGCGATGACGCGAATTCGCCGCCGACAATCGCCTGATCCGCCCGGATCACCCCGTAGTTGTGAATGTTCACGATCGTCGGGAAAGAGCCATCGTCCAGGTTCGCCGGACCTATCGTGTTGAACACGATCCCGATCGAGGTCGAATGTATGCCGCGCGAATGCGCCTCGATCAGCCCGTGGTTCTCGACCGAGCCGCCCCGGCCCAAATAGATCGCGACGGCTGTTCCATCTGCCTCCGCCAGGATCCGGCCCGAGGCTGCGTTGACAACGTTGATGTCGTTCCCGGATTCGATGGCGGCGGCATAGCCGGACCGGTTCAGGTCATGGCTCATCGTGGCCTGCGCGGAGATCGTGCCGCTATTGGTGATCGTCCGTGTGGTCGACTGGGTGAAGATCCCGCGCGCATTTCCGCCGGTCGCGCCCGCGTGGATGACCCCGCTGTTATCGAGATCGCCAGTCAGCAGTTTGACCGCCGTGGCCGTGCCGAAGATCGTATAGGCCACGCCCTGATAAGGCGAGACGCTCTCCGCGATGATGGAGCCGGAATTGATCACGCCGTCGGCGCCCGCGCCGGCCACGTCCTTGCCCATGTCGTTGTAGTGCCGGATCACGCCGGCATTGTTCAGCGTCGAGTTCTGTTGTGGGAAATTGTTGACCTGGATGGCCGGGCTGCCGCCAAAGCCGAAGTGCGGGCTGCCAGGAGGCAGGTCTATCTTGTCGACATTGATGGCGTAGATCGTCGTGCTGGCGGCAACTGTGTAGGTCCCGCCCGTCAGCCACTCCACCGTCGTGGGAACCGTCGCTTGCGGAGGTCGCGGCGCGACTGGCGTGATGATGGATGGCAGGCCGTCAAAAGCTGCCCCCGCAGCCACGGTCTCGATACAGACCTCGTATCCGCCGAAATAGACGTGACCAGCCCTCACATCGAAATGGTAAGTCCCCGTAATTGGCGCGGTGAAGATCAGCTCGGCGCCCTCCTCGGCGCGCAACTGGCCGACGAAGAGCCCGCCCTCGCCGAACCCCGTCCCGCCATAACTGACCTCGATTTCGGCGAGAAAGCTGTGCAGCTCCGTAAACGACAGCTGCAATCGAACCGTCTGCCCGGCAACGAGATCGAAATTGAAGCGGTCGATGTCCGAAGTCGTTTCGATGACGCCGCTGGCCTGATCACCGGCCGCGTTCAGGATGCCCGGCGTTTCCGCAGGCGCGCCATA
>JAVBYB010000017.1 GCA_030824255.1 bacterium | reverse complement strand
AAGAGGTCAACCGCAAGGCCTATAAGAACAAGCGGCTGCGTCAGCGCGCGGCCCCAACTCGCCAGATCGAGAAACTTCTTCACGCGTCGCCCCGCCTTGATTCCTCGCCCATATGGAACCCTAGAGGCGAGCGTGGTCCGCGCCTAGTGATCGGACTCGCGTATCTTTCTGAGCGGCCTCAGCTTCCGCGACGCGGCCGTCACGAAGATGCGCCATCTACGTGCGACAGGGTTATCTGTAGCGCCCGGCGCCAAGTGCAGCACGGCAGGCCACAGCGCCGGCCGCAGCTTGCCGCTCGCTTTCCGAGCAACGTTCCAACGCTTCTCGGCGTCGTCCAGCTCGGCCAGTGAGGCCACCCTGGCTTCCCCCAGAAGCGTCAGCGCCGCCAGCTCGGTTTCGCTGATGTCCTCTCTCAGAGCCCGCCCAGCGAGACGCATCAAGGCCGCTTCAACAGCCAGATGTCGCTTCTCGTGTTCACCCCCGGGCTGGTGGCCGCCAGCCTGCATGTGATCGTCGAGAATGTCGTCAAAGGCATCGATCAGCGCATTCATTGGCGCAGCCAGGTCTTGGCGACTCCGGGCCAGTCGTTCCAGTTCCTCCGCCAGATCATGTCTGCGCACGGGTCCCGGCCCGGCGAGTTGTTCAATTGTCTCCCGCCACCATTGAAGCCGGATTTTCCCCAGCATCGGCTCTTGGGTCTGCAGGGTCCGCTGCAGCTCCTGGTTCAGCAGGTAAACAGCAACCAGCAGGGCCCGATGAGACTGCGGGGCATATCGTGATGCCAGCCAGCGATCCTCGTCCGTCCGCTTCAGGCGGTCGTCAAAATCGTCAGCGCTTGCAAGGGTTGGCGGATTGGCCGTATCGCTCATGTTCAAAATCAGAAAAAAGGCCCTATCTCAGGGCCAGCACAGACTACAGAAAAGACCAGAGAGGGTATTCCATGGCTTTCACGCTCCCGGCCCTGCCTTATGCGCGCGACGCACTTGCTCCGCATATCTCCGAAAACACTCTGAACTATCATTACGGCAAGCACCACCAAGCCTATGTCGACAATCTCAACAAGCTTGTGGCCGGTACGCCGCTTGAGAACGCATCGCTTGAGGAAGTCGTCAAGCAGAGCTGGGCGGACAAGAAGCCGGGTATCTTCAACAATTCCGGCCAGGTGTGGAACCACACCTTCTACTGGCACTCCATGAAGCCCGGCGGCGGCGGCAACCCGACCGGCCTCATTGCGGACCGTATCAACAAGGACTTCGGCTCGCTCGACGAATTCAAGCGTCTGTTTACTGAAGCCGGCGCAACGCAGTTCGGCTCCGGCTGGGCCTGGTTGGTTCTCAAGGATGGTAAGCTCGCCGTAACCAAGACCCCGAACGCAGAGACGCCGCTCACGGAAGCTGGCGTTACCCCGCTGCTAACCATGGACGTATGGGAGCACGCCTACTATCTGGACACCCAGAATGCCCGCCCGAAATACATCGAGACTTTCATCAGCCAGCTGGTGAACTGGGACTTCGCGAACCAGACCCTGTCTGACGCCAAGTAACGCATCGACAACCGCTGATTCGAGCAGCTAACCGGCGCGGTGCATAAGATTGCACTGTGCTGGTTAGCTGTTTTGAGACTCTTGCTGTCGTAATCCTGCCACAGGCGGGCGGCCTGATGCCGTCTCGCAGGCGGATCTATCGGCGCGATGATTCACTCCGGAACTGACATGGCAGGCGACCCGGCACGCCGCGCTCCGGCGGCCAGCGCCAGTCTTCTTGAAGCCGCGATAGAACGCGGCGGTCTTCACCCTTTCTTCCACGCGAAGTTCTCGCTTGGCGCACGTCGTATTGTCGGCGCAGAGGCGCTCGCGCGTATCGCAACGCCCACGTCGGGCCTTGCTTCGCCCGCAGCTTATGTCGAGCTCGCCGAGCGCAATCACCGCATCGATGCACTAACTTTCGTCATGGCGCGCGCTGTCGCTGGTCATGTGAAGGACTTTGACGGGCTGCCTTGCTCAATCAACATCTCTCCGCTCTCGTTGGAGCGCGTCGAGTTTGCTGGACAACTCGCCAGCGCGATCACAGAGGCAGGCCTTGCCTGCAGCCAGTTCGTGCTCGAGGTCACGGAATCCCGCGTTCTCGAATATGGCGCCAAGGCGTTTGAAACCATGACGGCGCTGCGCGCCTTGGGCTTCGGCCTCGCCATCGACGATTTCGGCGCCGGAGCCAGCAATATCGATCGTCTGCGCAATTACCCCTTCACCGAGGTGAAGATCGATCCCGCGTTCACCCGGCTTGCCATGGACGAAGCCTTCGCCAAGGCAGCCCTCGTCAGCTGCGTTCGCATTGCGCGTGACCACGGCCTCAAGGTCGTCGCTGAAGGCGTCGAGACGCAGGAGATGTGGGACTTCATGTCCTGGCTCAACGTGGACGAGGCGCAAGGCTTCCTGCTCTCTCGCCCCATGCAACCGGCAGACTTCCGCGAAGCTTTGAAAGCGGGTTGATCGAGGCAAGCTGAACCCAGCTTTCACCCTGCGGCGCCTTGCGGCGTGCGTGCCGCTGGTCTTCTATCGGGCAATACCCGAGGAAGCGCTCATGGCGGCAGAAGCCTACAAGACCATCACAGTCAAACCGCTCGCCCCCAATCTTGGCGCGGAGATTGAGGGCGTGGACCTGTCGCAACCGCTCTCCAACGCTCAGTTCGACGACATCCATACCGCCTTCCTCAAGCATCACGTCATCTTCTTCCGCGACCAGACGCTGACGCCAGACCAGCACGTCGCCTTCGGCAAGCGCTGGGGCACGCTCAACATCCATCCCTATGTTAAAGGCATGAGCAGCCACCCGGAAATCCTCGAGATCATCAAGGAGCCATCCGAGAAGATCAACTTCGGTGGCGGGTGGCATTCAGACATGAGCTTCCTCGAAGTCCCGGCGCTCGGCTCCATCCTCCACGCAATCGAGGTGCCGGACGTTGGC
>JAVBYB010000460.1 GCA_030824255.1 bacterium | reverse complement strand
CACCATTGCGTCGTGGGCGGCGAGGGCCTCGAACTTGTTCGGCGCGGTCTTGAAGGCGAGACCGGTGATCTCGGCGATCTTGGCGGCGACGAGTTTGTCGAAGCCTTTCGGCGCGTTGAGGCCGGTGCCGACTGCGGTGCCGCCCTGCGCCAGTTCCATCAGCGAGGGCAGGGTCGACTTGATACGGGCGATGCCGTTCTCGATCTGCTTGGCGTAGCCGCCGAATTCCTGGCCGAGCGTGAGGGGCGTGGCATCCTGCGTGTGGGTGCGGCCGATCTTGATGATCTTCTTCCAGTCGTTCGACTTGGCCTTGAGGGCGGCGTGCAGGTGTTCGAGGGCGGGCAGCAGGTCTGTTGCGATCTGTTCGGCGCAGGCGATGTGCATGGCCGTGGGGAAAGTGTCGTTGGACGACTGGCTCATGTTGACGTGATCGTTCGGGTGGACGGGCTTCTTCGAGCCCATCACGCCGTTCAGCATCTCGATGGCGCGGTTCGAGATCACTTCGTTGGCGTTCATGTTGGACTGCGTGCCCGAGCCGGTCTGCCACACGACGAGCGGGAAGTGATCGTTGAGTTTGCCGTCGATGACTTCCTGGGCGGCCTTGACGATGGTCTTGCCGACCTTCGGGTCGAGCTTGTCGAGCTCCATGTTCGCTTCGGCGGCAGCGCGTTTCACGATGCCGAGGGCGCGGACGATGGGGGCGGGCTGTTTTTCCCAGCCGATCTTGAAGTTGCCGAGCGAGCGTTGCGCCTGTGCGCCCCAATAGCGGTCGGACGCGACCTCGATCGGGCCAAAGGTGTCGGTTTCGATGCGGGTGTTCCCGGCCATACGTCAGCTCCCAGGCGGCAGAAATCTGCGCTGGGACTAGCCCCGTGCGAGGCCGGAATCAATTGGTCGAATCGCGCAACCGGGCGCTATCGGCCAGCCGTGTGGGTGTAGTCCATCGGACGGAGCGGATCGCCGTTCACATACCAGCCGGAGACGGCGTGGCGCGGGTTGAGCGAATAGGGCGCGACCAAGGTGACTGAATGGACGTGGCGCACGTCGAACAGGTCGAGCGTGTTGAAGCCGGGCGAGAGGGAGTTGGTGGGCTGGCTGTTGTCGGTGAAGAACTGGAGCAGGCCTCCCCAGTCAGGATCCCAGCGCTGAGTGAATCCCCAGACGAAGGCGAACTTGCGATGCTCGCCCTTCGGGTCATCGAGATGGCGGGTGAGGTAGTGGCCAGGGCGGTAGTCGGTCGCCTGGGCGAAGGCGTTGTCGAACGTGTCGGCGCCGGTGATCGTGCGGATGGCGGACATCACGTCGGGCGCTGTGAGGCTGCGGTGGAAGCGGCCGAGCGGCGTATCGGGCGCGCCATGCTGCCAGGTTTCCGACATGCGGTAGCCGAAATAGGCGAAGCCTTCAGCGCGGCTGGCGGACTGTTGCAGCGCGCGTTGCAGTTCGATCTGCTGGGCGCGATCCCAGCCGGCCATTTCGGCGGGGTCGATAACGGCGACGCCGGCGCCGGTCGCGCAGAAGACCTTCCAGGGCAGGCGCGACATTTCCTCGGCGATGGGTTCGGCAATGCCCGGCGCGAGGACGTTGTGGATGCGGATACGGCCGTCCCTCGCGAATTCCGTGCGCAGGGCGTCGAGGTCGAGTGCGGGGTTCAGCATGTCACCATGTCTTGGCTTGCGGGGTCTTGGCTTCCGGGCTGGATGACTGGCCTACACGGGCAGCGCTACAAGGGCAAACGGGACACAAGGGCGTTGCCGTTTGCAGCCCGATGCCGGATGCTGTCGTGACCCGGACAGGTTGCCCGATTTCCTTGCTGTGCCGAAGGCCCGATGACTCCAGATAGTTCCGCAGCTCCGTGGAGCCGCCATGGCAAGGTTCGCGCGCGGCTTGAGAAGGGCGGGACGCTTGAGGTCGAAATCGAGGGGCTGACGACGCAGGCGAAGTATTACAAGCCGCTGCTCAAGGACTTCTTCAGGTTGCACTTTCCGGTGCGGCCCAGCTGGGGCGACTGGTCGGCGCATATCGTGATGGAGTTTCAGGGCGACCCGCCACACATGGATCTCGACAATCTCGCCAAGGCCTTGCTGGACAGCGCGACCGGATCTGCATTTCACGATGACAGCCAGGTGGCGCGATTGCTCGTCGAGCGACGCAGGGCGGAGCGCGAAGGCATCTGGATGCGTCTGTCGCCGATGACTTGAAATCAGCCGCCCTTGCGGATGCCACGCAGGAAGATCTGCACGGCGCGTCGGGCGCGGGTTTCGATCAGGTGCTGGGGTAGCGTTGCGTTGGCGACGACGATGAGACGGAATCCGCTGTCCTGCATCACCATGCCGAACAGCATGGCGGCGGCATCGTCTGCGTCCTCGATTGCATACTGCGCACGCACCACGGGGGAGTTGAGCCAGTCAGCCAGCCGTTCGCGCGGGAAGCCGCGGGGCTTGGCGCTGTTCATCAACTCGGGATAGCGGCGCACTTCGGAGATGAGCAGGCGGGCCAGCGCCATGGAGCGCGGCGTTGTGAAATGGGTAACCATACGGACGAGCATTCCGTAAAGCTCCAGCTCGATGTCGTCGCCCGGCTCCGGCTGGCGGAAGTGGCCCATGTCGGCCACGCTCTCCATTAGAAGGGCGCCGAGCAGCTCAACCTGGCTCTTGAACTCCCGGTAGATCGTCTTCTTGGACATGCCGGCCTGCTGGGCCACGGCGTCCATCGTGGCGTGTTCCGGAAGGCCATCCAGGAAGGTTTTACGGGCGGCCGCCAGTATTCGCTCCCGCGGGGTAATGACTTCGGGAGCTTCCTGGGGCGCCTGCATGACATCTCCGCAAAATGTTCGTGATGTAATGCACTTAACGCGATCACCACGTTTGCAGTCTATAACAGAATACGATAGGGAAACGCCAGAGTTTCCGAGTTGGGTGACATGGACCTCCCCGAGCATACCCCAGCCGGCGGCCGCGATATGTCT
>JAVBYB010000261.1 GCA_030824255.1 bacterium | reverse complement strand
CGCGCCGACCTGCGTGCCGACAAGCGCGGGATATATCTCGGACACGACGATGCGCGCATCGCCGAGACCATCATTGTCGAGCTTGCCCAGCGGCAGTTCGAATGGCCACACGCGCAGTCCCGGGAAGGTTGCGCGCAGACGTTCGATCGCGGGAACGCCGGTGAGCGTCTGGCCGCCGACGGCGCCCGCATAAGCGATTTTCCATACCGGTTGCGGACGGACCTTGCGGGTGTCGGCAGCATGGTTCTCGGTCACGCGGAATTCCTGGATGTCCTTCGGTCCGTGCTCGCGCACTTTCTTGATCGAAAGAGTCGTAAGCTCGTCCTTCTTCGAGCAGCCCCAGAACGGGAAGGGGCCCTCGGAGATAAGGCGGTTCATCCGCGACGCGAGCGCGAAGCGATTGTTCGAGTTGTCCGGCTTGTCCTTCATCTCCTTGAGGAGGAAGTCGCGCATCGAACGCCAGGGCGCATCGCCCTTGAGCTTGAGCGCGCTGGACGTGCCGGCCGGGAAGCCAAGCGGGAAGTCCACGCCGAGGAAAACGCGATCGCCGCGCTTGATGCAGCGGCCGAGAAGTTCCGTCAGTTCCTCGATGGCCTTGGCGCGCGTGGGCGGGTTCGACGCCTTGAAGGCGAGCTTCAGGCGCGAGTCCGGCGTGAGCGCGCCGATCCAGATGGAGTCGGCGCCCGTGGCGGGTTTGGAGGCGGCGCTCCAGTCCACGATCACATAGCTGTCGAACAGGCGGGCCATAGGCTGGGTCTTCTTTCACAAGGCGGTCACGCATGGGCGACCGGAGGCTGACATACGCCCGCATCAAGCGCGGCGGGAACGCGATAGAGGGAACGGGACGGCGGGGATCAATCCCGCGCCGGATATGGGGATGCTAGCAGGGATTCACGAGCATTATGCGGTTTCCTTCGCTCAACTTGGAGCAAAGGAGGCTCATGGCCACCCGCTCGATACTTCGATGGCTGGGTGGTAGCCGATATGTGCCGGTGAAATCCAGCCCAGATTGCTGACTCCCCGATTGGTGATTCCGGGCCGGGCGTCTCCCGCAGAGGTTGAAGCGCTGGTTCTCACGGAGTGTTACCGATTACGTCGAGATACAATCGTAACACGCCATCACGCCGCACCCAGGTTGAAGCGGAAAAAGATCGTAAAATCAAACGTATATGCGTTGAAATGTGGTGTAACCAACCTTGATGGACCAGGCGATTGTGCGGGTGCGTAGATTGGCTATCTGCTGCCTGTCGAGCCCGCTTCCTTTCTAGTCTGGAGGAGGGGCTGTGTCGGAGGGTGTGTGTAGTGAAGCGTATCGAAACCTCGGCCAGAACAGCCACCGTTGTCGGAAACCACCAGGGCAAAGTCCGGGTTGGCGTTGTGGGCGCGGGCGTGTTCGGCGGCTATCACGCCCAGAAATTCGCTGGCAGCGACTATGCCGAATTCGTCGGCATGTTCGACCTCAATGCTGAAGCTGCCGGCAAGCAGATCGCCAAGATTGGCCAGGGCCGCGTGTTCGGTTCCTTCGAGGAACTGGCTGATGCGTGCGATGCGCTGGTCATCGCGACCCCCGCCTCCAGCCACGCCATGCTGACGCGCAAGGCGCTGGAAGCCGGCAAGCATGCGCTCGTCGAGAAGCCCCTCGCGCTGACCGGTCAAGAAGCTCGCGCACTGGCCAAGCTGGCGCTTGATCGCGACCTCGTTCTCTCGGTCGGTCACCAGGAGCGTCTGGTGTTCGAAGCGATGGGCCTGTTCTCCACGGGCGAGCGTCCGAAGCGCATCGAAGGCGTGCGCATGGGCCCCGCCTCGCCGGAAGGCCGCTGCGAAGACGTTTCGGTCGTTTTCGACCTTATGATCCACGACCTCGACCTCACTGCCGAGCTGTTTGGCGGCGACGTCAAAGGCGCTGACGGCACGGGCTATTCGGCGCACACGCGCCTGTTGGACCATGCTTCGGCTGAGCTGCACTTTGCGAACAACGGCCACGCCAAGCTGACGGCTTCGCGTTGCGCCGAGAAGCGTGAGCGCTGGATGCGGATCGAATACGCCACGGGCGTGGTCGAGATCGACTTCATCACGCGCGAAGTGAAGAACACCACGAAGTTCGACATCCGCGCCGACGTTTCGGCGATCCTGCCGGATCCGCTCAAGGCGGCTGACGAGGCTTTTGTCGCGGCGATCCAAGGCCGCGCGGCTCCGGTTATCACCGGCGGCGTTGGCGCCCGCGCGGCGGCAATGGCGGAACTCGTCGAGGGCTGCGCCATGCCGGTCACAGCCGCGGCTTAACCGCCCAAAACAGGCAATTGCAGCGCTGGGACGTCGCAACCCCTTGCGATTTCGTTGTCCCATGCCAGATGAGCGGCGCGGATTGATCCGCTGATCCTCAATTCGCGCCAGCCCACGGAGTCTCCCCATGGCTAAGAAGCCGACGGCTCGCACTGAATTCGTCCTGTTCAACGTGACCTACGAAGACGGTAGCCAGAAGTCGAACCGCAAGGTTCCACTGGATGCGGTCGAAGACCCGTATGATCGCGACAAGGCGATCCGCAGCGCGATCGAGGAACAGGACCGCACCATCTCTGAACGTTCGGGCCTGCCGCCGCTGGCGATCAAGGCTATCACGCGCGCGAAGTAATCTGCGTCAACGACCTTTGGCGTCGTTGCGCTTCTTCTGGCTCGGCCTAGCTTCCGCCCCGCAAAAGGGGAGTGACGCATGCCGGACTTGGGATCCACCGAAATGACCATGCTGTGGGCGAGCCTCGTACTGGGGTTCGCCTATCTGCTTGCGGCTGATGTCGCGAACGTCGCCAAGCGCGGATTAGGCTGGGCGCTGGGGTCGCGTGATGAGGCGGCTTCGGACGCGGGGCCGCTGGCAGTGCGGCTGGAACGAGCCTGGAAGAATTATCTCGAGACGCTGCCGATCTTCGTGGGCGCGGTGCTGGTGGAAGCAGTCGCGGGACATGACAGCGGGCTCGCGCCG
>JAVBYB010000263.1 GCA_030824255.1 bacterium | reverse complement strand
AGCACGATCTCGGCAGGGCCTTCCACGGCGCCGTGGAAGGCCCTGCCGAGATCGTGCTGACCGACACGCTCTAAGACTACACTGACCGTTCCGGTTCTCCTGTGGCCCGGCCTGCGCTACCCTCGCGCCAAGGTCGCCCACAGGGGAATCGGACGTTCATGAAAAAAGCCATCGTCTTCGCCGTTCTTGTCGGCGCAATTCCCCTCTTGTCGGGATGTCTTGTGGCGAGTGTCGCGGGCGCAGCCATCGGCGCCACCGCCGGCGCAGTCGGCATGGTCGGCGGCGCCGCTGTCGACCTGGTGACCACGGACGAAGATGAACGGCAGCAGCAGGACATCGACCGCCTGAAGAAGGAAAACGAGGAGCTGCGGAAGCAGCAGAAAGCCTCAAACCCCGGCTGAACAGGCGGCGCTCTTCCATAACGTCCCGTTCATCCCACTTTCATGTTAGGTTTGATTAGTGGCTGAGCCCGGCCCCAGAGGCCGGAATCAGAAAACATCTCGGGAAATCAGGGAGCAGAACCATGCGTATCGCCGCCCTCGCCATCTCCGCCTTTGCCGCACTGGCCATGGCCATGCCCGCCGCCGCCCTCACGGTCGAGGCGAAGGTCTCAACGGAATTCCAGGAAAAGCTGGTGGACGATCTCGGCGTTCGCGAGTCGAAAGTCCTCACCGACACGCTGACCCGCAAGATCACCGACGTCTTCGCGCAGCGCGGCGTGAACGCCGACCGCGTTGTCGTGACCATCGAAGACGCAAAGCCCAACCGCCCGACATGGGAGCAGGTCTCGAACAAGCCGGGCCTCGATCCGATGCGCTCGATCAGCATCGGCGGCGCGCGCGTCAACGGTATCGCCTACGACGCTTCGGGCAAGGAAGTGGGCCGTCTCGACTATGACTGGTACGAAACCAACCTCGAGAACGTCGTCGCATCCACGACATGGACCGACGCCCGCACCGCGTTCGACCGCTTCAGCCGCAGGTTCGCGGACCAGCTGTCGTAAGCAAGTCAGGCAATAGGCATTGGGCAATCGGCAGTAGGGTCCTCCCTGCTGCCGATTTCTTTTTACCGCCTATGCCGACTGCCCACTGCCGACCGCCCCGTCTCATGGAATCCCCGTCACCTTGTGGGTCTGCAGGCTGAGCCGCCATTGCGGATGGGCGAGGCAATAAGCGATGCAGGCGGCGGTGTTGGCCTCGCGGTTCGGGCCATCCATCGGCTGGAGGAAGAAATTGTCGAAGGCGAGGTGCGCGTAGTTTTCGGGCGGCGCGTCGGCTTGGGGATAGACCAGCTTCAGCTCGCTGCCGCGCGTCTGTTTCAGCTCTGACGTGGATTTGGGCGAGACGCAGATCCAGTCGAGCGATGCAGGCGCTTCGATCGTGCCGTTGGTTTCGACAGCGACCTCGAAGCCCTTGGCCTGGAGCGCGGCGATCAGCTCTTCATCGAGTTGCAGAAGCGGTTCGCCGCCGGTGCAGACGACATAGCGGCGGCCGCCGACGCCCTGCCAGCGCGCGGCGACGTGGTTGGCGACAGCTATGGCGGAGGTGAACTTGCCGCCGCCATCACCATCGACGCCGATGAAATCCGTATCGCAGAATTTGCAGACGGCGCTCGCGCGATCCCGCTCCAGCCCGCTCCAGAGATTGCAGCCGGCGAAGCGCAGGAAGACGGCGGCACGACCGGTGTGTGCGCCTTCGCCCTGCAGCGTGTAGAAGCACTCCTTCACCGAATACGTCACGGCGCGCCCTTCCACTTCGCATAACCCTTCGCGCGCAGATCGCACGCGGGGCATGTCCCGCAGCCATAGCCCCAGTCATGGCGCTGCGTGCGGTCGCCGAGATAGCAGGTGTGCGTCTCTTCGATGATGAGATCGACAAGCACCTGCCCGCCAAGCTCTTCCGCCAGCGACCATGTCTGCGCCTTGTCCAGATACATCAGCGGCGTTTCGATGGGCGTTGCGCGGTCCATGCCGAGCGTCAGCGCACTCTGCAGCGCGTCCATCGTGCTGCGGCGGCAATCCGGATAGCCGGAGAAATCCGTCTCGCACATGCCGCCAACGAGCGCGTGGAGGCCGCGACGGTAGGCCACCGCGCCTGCGAATGTCAGGAAGACGAGATTGCGGCCCGGGACAAACGTGCTCGGCAGGCCGCTGTCCGCAAAGCCGATCTCCTGCTCGCGCGTAAGCGCGGTGTCGGAGACTTCGCCGAGAACGCCGAGATCAAGCAAATGATCCTCGCCCAGCTTTTCCGCCCACGCCGGAAACTGCGCGCGCAGCTTCGCCAGAAACACCTTGCGGCAATCCAGCTCCACACGATGGCGCTGGCGATAGTCGAACCCCACCGTCTCCACCCTGTCGAAGCGCGACAGCGCCCAGGCGAGGCAGACAGCGGAATCCTGACCGCCGGAAAACAGCACGAGTGCGGAAGTGGTCGTCATGGTTTTCCGATGAGCCCACAGAGCCGAGAGGTCAAGCGCCCGGCTATCGCCTGTACTTGATGAAGGGCGTTGCGCGCGCGACCTGATCGTAAAGGCGGCGCGCTGTGGCGTTGGTGTCCTGGGTCAGCCAGTAGACCTGATCGGCGCCGCGGGCGTCCGCCGCCGCATAGACCGCTTCGATCAGCGCCCGGCCGACGCCCTGCCCGCGCGCCTCGCTGGCCGTGAACAGGTCTTCCAGATAGCAGCGCGGACCCGCCGCCCATGTGACCGGGTGGAACAGGTAGTGGACGATGCCCAAGAGCGTGCCGTCGGGGGCCTCAGCGCAGAGCCCCATGATGGGGGCTTCTGGATCGAGGATACGGGTCCAGGTGAGGTCGGTCACGGCGTCAGGGACCGAGCTTTCGTAGAAGCGCAGATAGCCTTGCCAGAGTGCGTCCCACTGATTGCGGTCGGCAGCTGCGAGGGGACGGATCGTGAGGGTCATGGCTGGGGCAGTCGGCAAGGGCAATCGGCAGCCGTTCTAGAGAGACCGGCTCCGATTTCCTAC
>JAVBYB010000526.1 GCA_030824255.1 bacterium | reverse complement strand
GGCCATGGACCTGCACGATCGCTACCACACACACTGCGATCCGCGCCTGAACAACGAGCAGGCTTTGGATCTGGCGTTCCTGGTCGCCGAGAAGCTGGCGGCGAAGCGGTAGGCGCTGAACCATGAGGCTGCTCGATGCGTTCCTTGTCGGAGGACAAGGAGACATCGATGCTACGCACGTTCGTTCTGGTTGCGGGACTGGGATTGGCGGCTTGTCAGCCTGCGGCAGCGCCGGAGCTGGATGGGGCGCCGCCGACATCAGCGCCTGTAGCGCCTGTACCTGAGACGCCTGCTGCTTCGCCACCGCCGCTGGGCATGACAGCGATACCTTCACAGTATCTTGGCAAGTGGGATGCGGACGCGGTGGAATGCAAGCAGGCCAGCATCATGACGCTGACCATCTCGCCGAACGAGCTGCGTTTTCACGAGGCCATCGGCGAGATCGAGACGGTGAGCGCAGATGGCGCCAATGCAATCAAGGTTGCCGGACCGTTCGACGGAGAGGGCGAGACGTGGAATGGCGAGTTGCGGTTGGAACTATCGGCCGACGGGAATACGCTGTCGACGACAAGCAACGGCACAGTCACGCAGCGGGTGCGCTGCCCGTAACAGGAGCGCGCATGAGGTGGACTGGGGTCTGGACGGGTTTCCTTCTTCTGGCGGCCGCGTGTGACGAGCCGCCTGCGCCGGCGACGCTGACCGAAGTGCCGGCGCAGTTTGTCGGCTTATGGGATTTGAGCTCCGACAATTGTGAAGCTGGTGGTGGGCCGCAGTCTGTGATTGTGCGAGCCGACGAGGTCGCGTTCGAGGACAGCCACCTTGCTGTGACGGGAGCCTCGCCGGATGGCGACAGGGCTGTGCGGGTGGATGGGCATTTCACAGGCCCTGGCAGGGAGTGGACCGGGTCGGTGAGGCTGGAGCTTGCCGAGGGTGGGCAAGAGCTGAGCGTGGTCAGCGGGACGCCGGTTGTGCCCCGCGTGAAGTGTCCGTAACGCGCCCGGCGTTATCATGGACTTGGACGGCGCCGGAGCGTATGCCGGGCTTGGGCCGGGTAGCTCAGGAGCGGCAGACATGGTTCGTATTTTTGCAGGCGTTGCGGCCATTGTTGTGCTGGCTGGGTGCGCGAGCACGCCGCAAACGCCGCAGCAGCAGATCGTCGGCAACTGGACGTGCAAGACCAGCTCGGATGGCGCGGTTGTTGATGGGCTGGTGAACTACCAGCCGGGCGGAACGGGGACGGCCAAGGTTACGGTCGCAATGGCGGATGTCGGCATGCAGATGACTGCGGATGCGGAATCCAGCTGGTCGATCCGTGCAGACGGCAAGATGGAAGAGACGATCACGAAGGCCACCGCCACAAGCGGCAAGATGGGCGGGCAGGATGTGCCGCTCCCCATGCTGCAGGAAATTCTGAGCGAAATGGTGGGCGAGGCGTCTGTCTCCACGGTTGAGGTGACGGCCAACACGCTGGTGCTTGTGGAAGACGGCGAGGGCGTGACCACCAACTGCACGCGCTGAGCGGGTTGGTGTGATGCGGACGTGACGGGCGGGCGATGACGAAGAAGTTCAAACTGAGCGCGGACGAGATCAAGCCGCTAGCGACGGGGCGCGGCGCGTGCCTCGCCACGGACATGATCCTCGTACGCGGCAAGCCTGTTGGCTTCATGTATCGCGCGGAGCCTGACAACGAGCAGGACAGCGGATGGCGCTTCATGGCTGGCCTGGAAGATCAGGACTACATGGACGATGAGAGCAATCTCGGCGTCTATGACGTCAACACGATCGCCAACTATGACCCGACGATTGTCGAGTTTATCGATGCGCCGGTGGGCGCCGTGTTCGAACGCAAGCCGGGTACAAAGAATTTCCGGCCTGTTGACGACTGGGAGCCGCCGGAGGATTAACGCCTTCCCCGAAACGCAGACGACCCGAAGCGCCCGGAAGAGGCGCGATGGAGCACCCCATGACTGCCGCCAAGCGCCTGCCCGAATGGGCGCGGCCGAGCGAGATCCTCGACCTGACGCGACTTGCCGTTCCCGTGGCGATGTCGCGCGCGTCCTTCATGCTGATGGGGCTGACGGACGCGATCGTGCTGGCCTGGTATGCCCCCGGGCAGTTGCCGCTGGTTCTCAACGGATGGCTGCCTAGCGGCGTGACGATGGGCTTCGGCATGGGCCTGATGCTGGGCGTCTCCGTCATGACGGCGGAGATGAGCGGACAGGGCAAGGCTGACGAGACGGGGCGCATCGTGCGGCGCGGCCTGTGGGTGGGGGCGCTCTATGCGCTGCTGGCGACGGCGCTGGTGTTTGCGATCGCCGAGCCGCTGGTGCGCGCATTCGGCTTCACGCCAGATCTTGTGCAGCCCATCATCCATACAACGCAGATCCTGGCGCTGGGCACGATCGGCCACATGCTGGGCATGGCCTGCTCGATGTATCTGGAGGCGCTTCGCAAGCCGAACCTCGTGACGGCTGTGTCGATGTCTGCCGTTGTGCTGAACGCGGTGGTGGCGCTTCTGCTGGTGCCGGAGCATGGCGCGATCGGCGTGGTGTGGGCGACGACTGCGTCGCGCTGGTACATGATGGTCGTGTTCATCGTGATCATCGCGCTCCTGACGCCGGCGTTCCGGAAATCGCCGCCCGCGCCGAAGGGCGAGTTCGTCCGCCAGAACAAGGTGGGCATCGGAACCGGCATTGCGAACGCGGCCGAGTGGGGTGCGTTCAACCTGACCTTCGTGATCGCCACGCTGGTCTCCATCGATGCTGGCACGATCTATGGCCTGACGGTGCAGATGATGGGCGTGATCTTCATGATCTACATGGGCATGGGCACGGCGACGAGCGTGCGCGTGGCTGAACGCTTTGGCCGGAAAGACGCGCTTGGGGTGCGCGAGGCATCGCGGCTCGGCATTGCGGCGTCGGTTGTCGTGGGGCTCGCGCTGGCGGCGATCCTCGTGCTGATGCGCGATGTGCTGGCGCACTGGCTGCTGACGGGGCCGGA
>JAVBYB010000018.1 GCA_030824255.1 bacterium | reverse complement strand
AAGGCGAAGCTCTGGCCACGCTCGTCGTGAACAAGCTCCGCGGCGGCCTCAAGGTTGCTGCCGTGAAAGCCCCGGGCTTCGGCGACCGCCGCAAGGCCATGCTGGAAGACATCGCCATCCTCACGGGCGGCACTGTCATCTCCGAAGACCTCGGCATCAAGCTCGAGAACGTGACCATCGACATGCTCGGCAAAGCCAAGCGCGTGCAGATCTCGAAAGAGAACACCACGATCGTCGACGGTGGCGGCAAGAAAAAAGAGATCGAAGGCCGTATCTCCCAGATCCGCAAGCAGATCGAAGAGACCACTTCGGATTACGATAAAGAGAAGCTGCAAGAGCGTCTCGCCAAGCTCGCTGGCGGCGTTGCCGTCATCAAGGTTGGCGGCGCTACGGAAGTGGAAGTGAAAGAGCGTAAGGACCGCGTTGACGACGCTCTGAACGCCACGCGCGCTGCCGTGGAAGAAGGTATTGTCGCCGGCGGCGGCACTGCCCTCCTCCGCGCCGCTTTCGCCATCAAGTCCGAAGGCGAGAACGACGACCAGCAAGCCGGCATCGATATCGTCCGCAAGGCGCTTGAAGCCCCGATCCGCCAGATCGCCGAAAACGCTGGCGTTGAAGGCTCGATCGTCGTCGGCCGCATACGTTCGGAAAAAGGCACGAAGAACTTCGGCTTCAACGCGCAGACCGAAGAATACGGCGACCTGGTCGAGATGGGCATCATCGATCCGGCGAAAGTCGTCCGCGTTGCTCTGCAGAACGCTGCTTCGGTGGCTGCCCTGCTGATCACGACGGAAGCTGCAATCGCTGACGCGCCGAAGAAAGACGCTGGCCATTCGCATGGCGGCGGCGGTGGCATGCCGGACATGGGCGGTATGGACTTCTAGTCCATCCGAGTCGGATACTCTAAAATCGGGAAGGGCGGCTCTCACGAGCCGCCCTTCTTGTTTATTCATCGAAGCCAATAGGTTCACGTGCGCGTGATCGACTCCGGCAGCCAAGGCAGTGATAGCCTACAGACGCTGCATCCGGCAGAATCTCGTTCGTAGATGATCGATATATCGACACGTCCTTCCGTAATACTCGCGTGGGGCGAAATCCCATCCCAACTCAACAAGCCTGCATATTCAGAAAATCAGCCGCCCAGCAAGCATTGCTCGAATATCAATATGCATTTATTGTTTTTCGAGAAGCTCACTTTGGCCGCCCATCCTGACCCCGGGCGAGCCAGATGACAAAGAGCTTCAGAATGCCGATTGGCGGGGCGGTCTGGGAACAGATCGCCCCGACTTCTTTTCGGGCCTGAGATCGTCAAGGTGCCAAATCCTCCGGCACCCTTACCGAAACTCCCCTTTCAGGCGAGCAGGCTCATCGACCAGACAGGTTGGCTCTGGGAAGGTGAGTTCAGACACGTCGACAGGAAAACTGTCCCGTAAAAGAAAAAGGGCGGCGCGATAAACGCGCCGCCACTAGAAGGGTCTGATACGAGCGTTTCCTCCCCGAAACGCCAAACCGCCGAAGCAGTTCGGTATGACGATCACCTGAAGCGGCATTTAAGTCAAGCACGATCTTACGTGTACGTTATCAGCTTCGGGTAAGCTTTGGCCGAACCGGCCCTCCCTGGAATCAAATTCTGCAAGGAAACACCCATTCACGTGTTCGCAAGCGCAACATTTGGCCGTTTGTGACGATACTGTACGGAATCGCCCTCTCGCAGCGATCACGCAGCCGTATTGTTCAGCGCCATACCAAAATCCTGAAAGCGCGTCGTCCGTAAGCCGGCCTTCTCCTCGATCCCGTCGATCAGTGTACGAAGCGTTTTGAGTGCTTCCGGCGACCATTCCGCTTCCAGCGAGGCCGCGAGTTGCGCCTGGCTGCGCAGGATCACGCCGTCATTGAGAATCTTCAGTCCATTGGCTTTAAGGGTTGCCCCCGTCGTCGTGATATCTACGACAAGATCCGCAACGCCCGCAGCCGGCGCGCCTTCCGTGGCGCCG
Organism: bacterium; assembly: GCA_030824255.1. Classification (GTDB taxonomy): domain Bacteria; phylum Pseudomonadota; class Alphaproteobacteria; order Caulobacterales; family Hyphomonadaceae; genus UBA7672. Next base: position 1,008 of record JAVBYB010000018.1, on the reverse strand, counting down.
GCGCTTTCGACGATGCGATAGTGCCCCACACCTTCCTCGGTGAAAAAGCGGCGCGTCGAACGCACATACTTCGTCGCCACGCGCAGCTTGCGCCCTGTCGTCGCTTCAAGCCGCGCCGCTACGTCATCCACATCGGCCATCGTTTCGACATCGAGCCAGCTAGCCGGCGCGGCCACGACAAGATCAGCGCGCCCAAAGCCCAGCGGCGCAAGCAGATGCGCAACGCGCTCGAGATCGCCCACTTGCTCGCGCAGCAGATCCTCGCCACTGACGCCGCAATGAATGTCGCCCGCCAGAACGCCCGACGCGATCTCCGAGGCCGACAACAGCCGCACCTCGATCGCCGGCAGGTTCGGAATGCGTGCGAGATAGCCACGCGCACCGCCAAGCGCCTCAATCGGAAAACCTGACTCGCGGAAGAAATCCTCCGCCTGTTCCTTGAGCCGCCCCTTGGACGGCACGGCCAGCGTCATCGCGCTCATTGCCCTCCCCTCCTGCCGAGCCGATCCGCGCGGATCGCAGCACCGATTCCTGAAGCCTCGATCCCACCTGCGCTGAGGCGCGCAATCAGCCCATCATAACGCCCGCCCGAAACGATCGGCCGGTCCTCGCCTGCCAGATGCGCCAGTTCGAAAACAAACCCGTCGTAGTATTCAAAGCGCCGTCCAGCTTCCGCGCTGAAGATCGCGTCGACCCAGAACGGTGGCTTCAACTTCCCAATCAGCGCAATGCGCTCGGCATAAGTTTCCAGCGCTGGCTCGATATTGAGCCCCGTATCCCTGGCGAACCGCTCCAGCGCCCCGGCGCTCTCGGCAGCTGGCATCGCCAGGTCGAGATAGCTCGCCAGCACCGCCGAAACGCCGGGCTCAGGGAGCGGGTCAGTCGCTTTCTCACGCAAGCGCCGTGCAATCTCCGCTGGCGTTCGTCCCACCGCTTCAATGCCCATCGTCGCCAGCTCTGCCTCGACCGCGCGCGTCGCATCGTCCGCACTCAGAACACCGATGCGGC
>JAVBYB010000497.1 GCA_030824255.1 bacterium | reverse complement strand
AAGCGCGGCGGACGCTGCCGTGGTCCCTGGATGGAGAGCGTCTCGCCTTCCCAGCGCGCCCAGGCGGCGGCTGCTTCAGCGCGAGCAGCGGCGTTTTTGCCGGTGAGGCGCTTGTGGAAAGCCTTCAGCAGGTCTCCCCGCTCGCTTTCCGGGATTGGCGTGAGGTAGCGATCGAATGCGTCGGGGAAGATGTTGCTGGCGCCTTCCTGGTAGAACCAGCGGATCTCGTGTTCCGTGAGCAGGAAAATGCCACGCAACAGGAGGCCGAGCACCTGCTTGCGATGGGCGGCGGCGTAGGCGAGGGCGAGGGTGGAACCCCACGATCCGCCGAACACGACCCACTTCTTGATGCCCAGATGCGCACGCAGCGTCTCAATGTCGCGCACCAGGTCCCAGGTGGTGTTTTCACGGAGTTCCGAGTGCGGCGTGGAGCGGCCGCAGCCGCGCTGGTCGAACATGATGATCCGGTAGCGGCGGGGATCAAAAAAGCGTCGCATTTCGGGACTGGAGCCGCCGCCAGGCCCGCCATGTAGCGCAACTACGGGCAATCCGTCGGGGTGGCCGCTTTCCTCCCAATAGATCTCGTGCAGCGCGCTGACGGCCAATCGGCCGGTGCGGCGTGGCTCGACCGATGGGTAGAGGGTACGGCGGGGGCGATCATCGTTCATGCTTGTTTCATCTACCGACCATCATCCTTGCGTCAAACCAATTCAGCCAACGTTTGTTTTTCGGATGGGACGCATCTATAACAGTCTGACATGCAACGAACTTTCGGGGTTCGGTTCGGTGTTTTTACTGCGTTCTGCGTTCGTTTGCCTTGCTCTTTGCGCCCCGGTTTCGGGCTGCGCGACGGTGTCCGTCTATGAGCCGGTATCCGTTGAGGTGTCTCTGACGGAAGGGCAGTCGCAGCTTCATCAGGCATCAGAGACCTACAGCAAGGAAGTTCGCCTGAAGGGCCTCGCGACCGGCGAGGCCAGCCTGGCTTCGCTGGCGGATATGCTGTCGGGCAAGCAATCGGATGCAAACGCCTACTGGCGGCGGATCGGCGCGGACAAGTTCGCGGCGTCCGGTATCGTCACGCGCGTGCGTGAAGACATGAGCGAGGCTGCACTCGGTCTCGCCAAGCTCAACGATCTTGCCCGCAGCCTGATCGGCAAGGCCGACCTGAAGCGCGAGGATGTTTCTGCTTTTGAGAGCGCGCTGATCCACGCGCGCCAATCCCGTGACTCGTTCTCGGATGCGCTCGTGCAGGTGAACCGCCGGTCCGATCGTGAGTATCAGGTGCCGCTGGAACTGGCCCCGCTCGACGCGGCGCTCGCACGTGCTCGCGTGACAGCGGACGATCTCGCGGCCGCCCGGTCCGATGCCGAGATGCAGACGATAGAAAGCTAAGAGCGGGAAGTCGGATCCTGATCCCGGGGCAGGGACTCAGGCTCATCCCTGCGCGGCGCCATTGCTGCGGCAAGTCCGATCAGCAGCCAACCCACGATGAAGAACACGCCGCCGATCGGCACCAGGAAGGTGAGAGTGTCGAACGGAGTCGGCGTCATCGGAATGCCGCCCATGATGATCTTCGCGATCTGGACGCCGGAGAACAGGGGAACGCTGGCGATGAAGGCCCACCCGCCGGCAAGGTGAAGCCATCCGCGGAATGGCAGGCTGGCGGCGACCAGCGCGCCGAGCGCGTGCACGTAGCCGTACATGAAGGCGGTCTGCCAGCGCGAGGTCGCTTCGACCGGCACTGTGTGGCCGCCAGCGGCGCCTGCGGCGACCAGCAGCAAACCGGTTAATGCGGCGGCGATCATCAGTGCACGCATCTTTTTCTCCCGCGCGAAATCATTCTTTACAGCAGGTAAACAGTAAAAACCCCATCAGATCTGGCGTTTTGGCGAAGACGACACACCTTTCGTCTTTCTGCAACCTTAGGGCGAACCGCATCGCGACCACAGGCGTTTGGTGTTTCCTATACGTTTCTAACGTAAGACTTGGTAATGGCGATCAACTCAACACGGTTTCAGGTGGATTCCACCGCGGACGGGAAGCAGGTGCTTCTCGTCGCGGGCGACTGGACCGTGTGGACCGTCGCCTCGGTTGAAGAGAAGCTTCGCAATACCAGGATTTCCCCCGATGCGATCCTGGACGTAAGCGAGCTGGAACGGATCGACACGTCGGGCGCGTACCTGATCGATCGCGCTTTTGGCGCCCTCGAAGGCATCGACGATCCGATCGCCATGCAGGGCGATCATCCGACCATCGAGCGCCTTATGGGCAAGGTCCGCAAGGCCAGCCCGGCCGCGCCGCCCGATCCGGTGCACCAGCCGGGCCTCATCGCATTGATGGACCGCGCGGGTCGCGGCGCGGTGAATGCGTGGCACGAATTTCTCGGCCTGCTGGGGTTCATCGGCGAGACCACGGCGACAATCGGCAAGCTGGCGGCAAATCCGCGACGCATACGCTGGCGTTCGGTTGTCGCGATCATGGAAGAGGTCGGCCTCGATGCATTGCCGATCGTCTGCTTCCTGTCGTTCTTCATCGGCCTGGTGATCGCGTTCATTGGTGCAAACCTGCTGGCGATGTTCAACGCCTCGGTGTTCACCGTCGAACTTGTGGGCATCGGGATGTTGCGCGAATTCGGCGCGGTGCTGACGGCGATCCTTCTCGCAGGCCGGACAGACAGCGCCTTTACCGCGCAGATCGGCGCCATGAAGATGCGGCAGGAAATCGACGCAATGCGCACGATCGGTATCGATCCGATGGAAGCGCTGGTTGCTCCGCGCCTGATCGCGCTGCTTGTCATGACGCCTCTGCTGACGTTTGCGGCGACGATTGCTGGCATCGGCGGCGGCCTGATGGCGGCGTGGATGGCGATGGATATTTCGCCCCAGATGTTCATCACCCGCTTCCAGGAAGTCGTGCCGCCAGTTCACTTCTGGGCCGGGATGCTGAAGACGCCGGTGTTCGCGCTTGTGATCGCGATGGTGGGCTGCCGACAGGGCATGCTGGTCGAAG
>JAVBYB010000273.1 GCA_030824255.1 bacterium | reverse complement strand
GACGTTTGTCGGAGCCATCGACATTCATCACCCAGATATTGTCGCCGCCGCCACGGTCGCTGGTGAAGGCGATGCGCTTGCCGTCAGGCGAGAAGCGCGGCTGCATTTCATAGGGAAGGCCTTCGGCGATCCGCGTCGCCGTGCCGCCTGCGATTGGCATCGTATAGATGTCGCCGAGCAGGTCGAACGCGATCATCCGCCCGTCCGGGCTGACGTCCACATCCATCCACGTGCCTTCGTCTACATTTATGTTGACCATGCGTGTGGGCAGGGGCGGGGCGGCAACGTCCCACTTCGCCTTCTCGTCCTTCGCCGGCTCGGCAGGCGTTTGCGGAGCCTCTTGGGCAAAGGCCAGCGTAGCCGCCGCGACCACGCTGAGCGCAGCGCCAACCATCAGACGAAACTTCATTGAACTTCTCCCACGTCGGGGCGAGCATAGACCTGCCTTCGACGCGGAATAAAGGGCCAAGTCGGCCCAACATTCCCAACATGACGCAACGCTGAGCCCTACCCTTCACGGCAGAACCCCGCTAAACCGCCCGCGAACCTGATGTGAGCATTCACCCCGTGTCCGACACTCCATCCCAGTCGGCGACCGCCACCCCCATTCGCCGGCTGCCGCTGGCGGAATTTGTGGCCATGACGGCGATGCTGATGGCGCTGAACGCTCTAGCCATCGACATAATGTTGCCCGCGCTGCCAGACATGGCGGTGTCCTTCGGCCTCGCGCCCGCTACTGATCATCCGCTGCAATGCCCCGCCGTGCTCGATGCGGGCAGCAACGACCACCAGCTGATCATCGTCTCCTACATGCTGGGCTTCGGCGTCTCGCAGCTCTTCTACGGCCCGCTGACCGACCGCTTCGGCCGGCGCCCCGTGCTGTTTGTGTCGCTTGCCTTCTACGTTGTCGCGGCGATCCTCTGCGTCTTCGCGCCGACATTCGAATTGTTGATCGCTGCCCGTGCTTTCATGGGCGCCAGCGCCGGCGGCAGCCGCGTCATCGCCGTCTCCGCAGCGCGCGACCTTTATGTCGGCCGCCAGATGGCGAAGGTCATGTCGCTGGTGATGATCGTCTTCATGACGGCGCCGATCTTCGCGCCCTTCTTCGGTCAGCTGATGCTGCAGTCCGGCATGACCTGGCACGGCATCTTCTGGTTCCTCGCCGTCTTTGGCATCGCGATGGTGCTGTGGGTTTACTTCCGCCTGCCAGAAACGCTGCCGCGCGAGCGCCGCGTGCCCCTCAATCCCCGCTCGATCCTGCGCAGCTATTGGCAGGTGATCCGGACGCGCGAAGCGCTGGGCTACACGATCGCGTCCGGCTTCCTCTTCGGGGCGCTGATGAGCTATATCTCCTCGTCCGAGCAGCTGTTCCATAACGTCTACGATACGGGAACCATGTTCCCGATCTGGTTCGCAGGCGCCGCGGTCGCGATGACAGCCTCGAACCTCATCAACTCCCACATCGTCGAACGCCTTGGCATGCGAAAAATCTCGCATGCAGCGCTTATCGCTTTCGTGATCGTCAGCGCCATACACGCTGCCTTCGCGCTGGCCGGCCCGGTTCCGTTCGAAATCTTCTACGCCCTCCTGCTCATGGCGTTCTTTGCCATCGGCTTTCAGGGCCCCAACTACAACGCCATAGGTATGGAACGCCTTGGCGCCTTCGCCGGCTCCGGCGCCGCGCTCATAGGCTTTGCTTCATCTTTCGTGTCCGCCTCGATCGGAGGTCTTGTGGCGCGTCAGTTCGACTGCACAGTCACGCCGATCTTTGTCGGTCACTTCATCCTCGGCGCACTGGCGTTAGGCGTGATCTTCATCACCGAACGCGGCAAGCTGATGGGACAGGGGCCGGCGCACTAGTCTGGCAGGGCCAGCGCGACGAGACTTGCCGGCGTCCTTGGATCGCCAACCGACATCACGACATACTGTTTACCGCGCCAGACGTAGGTCATCGGCAGGCCGGTCTGCGTCGCCGGCAACGCGATTTCGGCCAGTATCTTTCCCGTCGCCTTGTCATGCGCGCGGAAGACAGGCGAACCGCCTTCACCCTCTCCGGCGAACAGGAGTGTACGGGTCGCAAGCAGTCCGGCGCGGGAAGCGACACCCGTGCGCGGGATTGCCATGCCCTGCAGCGCAGGATGCTCGGCGACAACTTTCGGCGTGTCCGCGTTGGCCATCATCCACGCGTGTTGACCCGTCTTCATGTCGATAGCGGTAATCCGCCCCCAGGGCGGCTTCACGATCGGAAGCCCCCGCACGGTGAGGTTGGGTCCGCCGGCAAACTGGTAGGCTATGGCAGATCCTGCAGGCGATGCCGCCAGCGACGTGACCTGCACCTGCGTCATCGACGCGACGTAGAGCATGCCCGTATCGGGATCAAACGCCCCACCTTCCCAGTTCCCGCCGCCAAGCGCGTGCGGCAGGCGCAGGATGCCCTTCGTGCCGTCGACCGCATTGACCAGCGATGGCGGCGTATAAAGCTCGGTGAAGCGATAGGGCTTCACCAGCGCAAGCGCCTCGGCCTTCAGCTCCGGCGTGAAATCAAGGACATCATCGGGGCCATATCCTTGCCGATCAAAAGGCAGCGGCAGGCTCGGATAAGGCTGCGTCGGATAAGCAGCCTCGCCGGGAACATCAGAGACAGGCACAGCCCGCTCCTCGATCGGCCAGAGCGGCTCGCCCGTGTTCCGATCGAATGCGAACACAAAGCCCTGCTTCGTTATCTGCAGCACCGCCTTTCGGATGCCTGGCCCTGTCTTCAGGTCGGCCAGTATCGGGATCGCAGGCACATCCCAGTCCCAGATGTCGTGATGCACAAGTTGCTGAGCCCAGCGCAGCTTCCCGGTCTTTGCGTCAAGGCTGACGAGGCTGCTCGTGTGCGCGTTGGCGCCAGGTCGCGCGCCGCCATAGAGATCAGATGTGCCAGCCTCGACGGCCATGAAGATTGCGCCGGTTTCTTCGTCGGCGGATATCGGCGCCCAGACGCCGCCATTGCCCGCCTTCTCGGCTGTGCCCG
>JAVBYB010000173.1 GCA_030824255.1 bacterium | reverse complement strand
TCGAACGGTCCCGGCCCTGCGGCGCCCAGGACGGCCTTCTCGATTTCGTCTTCGGCGTAGTGCAGCGTCCTCAGCCGATCCCAGTCATCGGCGACCCGCGAGAAGTACGCCCCGGCGGCGGCAGACCGTTCGCCTTTGACGTCGCTGAGCCGTTCAAAGTCCCTGCGCGTTTCGGGGTCGATCGGATCGATCGCCGCGTTCAGCGAATCGACCATGGCTCGCGCCTGCCCTTCCGTCGGCAGGCGGTAGAAAACCCAGGCGCCCTCTGGAAGACGCTCGACCAGCCCTGCACCCGTGAGAAATTTCAAATGACGCGACAGACGCGGCTGACTCTGGTTCAACACCTGCGCGAGCTCGCCCACAGACAGCTCGCCATGCGCCAGAAGCGCGAGAATCCGTGCACGGGTGATCTCCCCCGCCGCACGGAGCTGCGTCACCAGATGGGCGAGGCTCACGACTTCCATATAACGATATAAACATATCCTTATATGAATCTCAAGCTCTGCCATGCTCTCGCCATGGCCCGAGTTATGCTCCGAAAGCCACAAGTTGGGATTCTCAAGTCAACGGGCGTTGACTTGCGCGCCCTACGTACACATATCGCCGTCGACGCTGGGAGCGCCTGATAATGAGAACGAGATTGGCCATCCTGCCGGGCGCCGCAACCGCTCTGGCCGCGCTAGCCCTGACCGGCTGTATAACGGCCGGTTCGGACCCGCAGGACCCGTATGAGGATTTCAACCGCCAGATGTTCGCCTTCAACGAAGGCCTGGACAAGGCGGTCATCGAACCGGTCGCGCACGGCTATCGCGCGGTGACGAACGAACCTGTGCGCGAAGGCGTCGGCAATTTCTCCAGCAATCTCGGCGAACCGCTGACCTTCGTGAACCATGTGCTTCAAGGGAAAATCCCAGACGCCGGCGCCACCTTCGGCCGCTTCGTTATCAATACCACCGTTGGCATCGCGGGCATCTTCGACCCCGCCTCCAGCATGGGCATCCAGCGCACGAAGGAAGACTTCGGCCAGACGCTCGGCACTTGGGGCGTCGACTCCGGCCCCTTCCTGGTGTTGCCCTTCGTTGGCCCGACTAACCCGCGCGATCTGACCGGCATTGGCGGCGATGTTGTGCTCAACCCGCTCAACTATCCGCAATTCGAGAACGACGACGCCATCCGCGCCGGTACGTTCGCGCTGTGGGGCATCGATGCCCGCGAGGGGTCGATCGAGGCGATCGACGAGCTCCGGAACCAGGTGGACCCCTATACGACACTCAGGCGTTTATATGGCCGTACAAGGGCTTCCGACATCGGGATTCCCTACAAGGAGCCGAATGACGCCCCAGAACTGTCCGAAGACGAACTAGACTTCTGATCGTGATAAAACGTGGAGGCCATCATGAAATATAAAAGCGCCCTCGCTGCTGCTGCTCTGCTTGTTGCCGCCTCCCCGGCAGCCTTCGCAGACAAGAAATCCGAGGCTTATGTGCAGACGAACGCCAGTAGCGTTCTTTCGGTGCTGAACGACAAATCTCTCGGCGCCGAGGCGCGTGAGAAGAAGTTCGGCGAGTACATGAACCAGTTCGCGCACATGCCGTCGATCGCGCGCCGCGTGCTTGGCGTGAACGCTCGCGGCCTGTCGGACGCCGAGTTCAATCGGTATTACAAGATTTTCGAGACCTATGCGCTCGAAGTCTACCAGGTCCACTTCGACCAGTTCCGCGGCGCGGGGCTGCGTGTCACCGGTTCGAAGGACGACAGCCCTCAGCGCTCGACGGTCGAGTCCGTCATCAAGAGCTCGCAGACCGGCAAGGACACGAAGATCTACTGGGATGTGCTGCTCTCCAACGACGGCAAGTCGTACCGCGTTCGCGACGTGGGCATCGAGCTTGGCGGCTCCGTCCTCTGGCTGGCCCAGGAACAGCAGGCCCAGTTCGTGAACTATCTCGACCGCAACAATGGCGATATCGACAAGCTGATCACCCGCATCAATGTCCTTCTGGCGGACATGGAAGCTCGCAAGAAGGATGGCCGCGGCTCTGCCTACAAGGGCTGAGCGAGCCCCGCACACATTCCATTTCAACACTTTGAGCTGCCGGATACTCGACAGTTTCCGGCCGCTTTGTTATGGTGACTCTCAATCCGGGCAAAAGCTCCGGAGCAAGGGAGAGACCTCATGATACGCAGCCTTATGGCGGCCGTGGCGTTTGCCGCCGCGTTGACCCCCGCCGCCCTGGCCCAGGACGCGCCGAAGTTTTCGGTAAAGACCTCGACCATCGGCCAGATCCTCGACCACCCCGAAGCCAAGGCTGCCTTCACGAAGGTGCTTCCGGAGGTTGCCGCCAACGACCAGATCGAGTCGGCGCGCGACATGACCTTCGATGACGTTAAGGGTTATGCGCCGGAATACTTCCCCGATGCCAAGTTGGCGGAACTCGACGCCGAACTGGCAAAAATCAAGTAATTCGAAACCATACTTAATCTGGGGCGGGACAGCGTTCATTCACTGTGCCGCCCATTGTCTTTTCTGCTGATTCTTCTGCGACATTGAGACTTGCGGGGGAACGCTGGACCAGCTGGGGCGTCTACCTCGCAGCTATGGAAACCCCAATGACGCAATCAGAGTACAACCAGCAACGCCCCACAATCCTGCGCTTCACGCGCACGATGGCCGCTCCGCTGCGTCAACAGTTCAAGGTCGACGTCGACGATTCAGACGCCGAGTTCACCCAGTTGCTTGAGCAGGCAGAGCGTCGCCTGCAGAAGAAGAGCAAAGCCCAAGGCGCCTCCTAGTCGCTGACCTTGGGCGGCGGCAGCCTGCGGCGCGGTTCGTCGACCTTCCAGATCGTCACCACCAGCGCCACAGTCATCGTCGAAATCGCCGCCCAGAACGCCAGCTCGTACCCTGCAAGCAGAACCAGCCCAGCCCCCAGCAATGGAGCCAGTGCGCCAGCGGCGCCTTCTGCGGTGTTGGAGAGGGCCATGCGCATCGGCACGTCATGCGGATGCCCGTATTCGAGCACGATGTTC
>JAVBYB010000485.1 GCA_030824255.1 bacterium | reverse complement strand
ACTAGTTATTTGCGGCCACGTTGAAGCCAGCGATCACGCAAGAGCCGCGGTACGATTGAATTGCCGCCTGAAAGCGTTCGCACGGGCTTGTCGTTCCAGCCGACTTTCTGGCCGTCGCGCCAGATCCACACGCACAACGCGACCACGTCGATATGCTCGCCGCTGAAAAAGTGCTGGCGAATGGACCGGGGCATGGTGCGGATCAGCTCATCAAGCTCTTTCTCGCCGGGTTCGGGTTCAAGAGGCTCGTCGCTCATCGTCTGGCTATAACCCGTTTTGTCGATGCCGGGAATTTCGCCAGCGCCGCCCCAAGCCGAGGGGGACGGGCAACCAGAGGTCCGCCACAGTTGGGGCAACGCCCGCCCAGAACAGTATTGGCGCACGTCGAGCAGTACGTGCATTCGAAGGAGCAGATGCGGGCGTCGTTTCCGGAGGCGTCCAGATCCTTATCGCAGCATTCGCAGTTGGGGCGCATTTCGAGCATGGGGCGAGGCTAGGGTCCCACAGGGTTGCCGACAATGGCTCCACAGGACGAAGAAACCACGAAAACGGACAGCCAAAACGAAGAACGGCGCGATCCAGGGGACCGCGCCGGCTTCAGTGTTCACAGGCTGTGGGCCGTTATTCCGCGGCCACTTTCGTGGCGGCCGTGAATTTCGGGTCGAGCTTGCCGGCGGTGTATTCCTTTGCGATGGCCGCGAGCGAGCGCGGCTTGATCGAGGCGGCCATGCCTTCGCAACCGAACTCCTGGTAGCGCTGGACGCAGACCTTGCGCATGGCTTCCTTGGCGGGCTTCAGATAGCTGCGCGGATCGAACTCGCCAGGCTTCTCGGCGAACAGTTTGCGGATGGCTCCGGTGATGGCCATGCGGTTGTCGGTGTCGATGTTGATCTTGCGGACGCCGTGCTTGATGCCGCGCTGGATCTCTTCCACCGGCACGCCCCAGGTCTGGGGCATTTTCCCACCGTACTTGTTGATCTCGTCCTGCAGGTCCTGCGGCACCGACGATGATCCGTGCATCACAAGGTGGGTGTTCGGCAGGCGGCGGTGGATTTCCTCGATGACGTTCATGGCGAGCACTTCGCCATCTGGCTTGCGCGAGAACTTGTAGGCGCCGTGCGACGTGCCCATCGCGATGGCGAGGGCGTCGACCTTGGTGGCTTTGACGAAGTCGACGGCTTGATCCGGATCGGTGAGGAGCTGGGAATGATCCAGCTTGCCGTCGAAGCCATGCCCGTCTTCCTTTTCGCCCATGCCGGTCTCGAGCGAGCCGAGCACGCCGAGCTCGCCTTCAACCGAGACGCCGCAGGCATGCGCCATTTCAACAACCCGGCGGGTGACGTCGACATTGTACTCGTAGTCGGCGGGGGTCTTGGCGTCTTCCTTCAGCGAGCCGTCCATCATCACCGACGTGAAGCCGAACTGGATGGCGGTGGCGCAGGTGGCGGGGCCGTTGCCGTGATCCTGGTGCATGCAGATCGGGATGTGCGGGTACATCTCGGCGCAGGCGTCGATGATGTGCTTCAGGACGATGTCGTTGGCGTAGGAGCGGGCGCCGCGCGAAGCCTGCATGATCACGGGGGCGTTCACCTGGTCGGCGGCCTCCATGATGGCGAGCGCCTGTTCCATGTTGTTGATGTTGAACGCCGGCAGGCCATAGCCATGCTCGGCGGCGTGATCGAGCAACTGCCGAAGCGTGATACGCGCCATGAAAATCCCCTGAGAACTGTATTCCGCCTTGTGACGGGACAGCTGAAATCGGTCAACCGCTGCACAGCAATCCCGGGGCCGGACTGCGGAAACCTTGGCGTTTTTTTGATCCATTTTGACGCGCCGCGCGATACCGGACACATCTGGTGTCGGTTTCGGGCTGTTGGCTGCGTCCTTGGGACAGGAGCAGCAAAGGAAAACGCCATGCGGAAAGTGATCGTCGGAACCTTTGTAAGTCTTGATGGCGTGATGCAGGCGCCGGGCGGCCCGGAGGAAGATACGAGCGGCGGATTCGCCTATGGGGGATGGCTTGTTCCGCTCATGGACGAGACGACGGGCGCTGCGGTCGGCGCGTTGTTCGACAAGCCGTTCGACCTGCTGCTGGGCCGGCGCACCTATGATATCTTCGCCGGCTACTGGCCCAATGTGCAGAAGGATCCGAAGGCCAAAGACTATGACGCGGCCACAGCCGAGATGGGCCGCACCTTCGATCGCGTGACCAAGCATGTCGCGACGCACCGGGCGATGTCGCTCGGATGGCAGAATTCGAAGCCTTTGGGCAAGGATGTCGCGGCTTCGATCAGGGTGCTGAAGGAGACGGAAGGTCCTGATCTTGTTGTGCAGGGATCGGGCGAACTCATCCACCAGTTGCTGGCGGCGGACCTCGTCGATGTGATCCAGTTGCTGATCTTCCCGGTCGTGCTGGGCAAGGGCAGGCGGCTGTTCGATGGCAGCGAGACGCCCGCGCGGCTGAAGCTGCTGGAGTCGAAGGCGTCCAGCAATGGCGTTATCCTCGCGCGGTATGAGCGCAGCGGCGAGGTGAAGACGGGGTCGTTTGTGTTTGACAATCCGGATGCGGCTTAGGGCGGTGAGCCCGGTCCCTCGTGGTTCGACGGACGCTCCCTTCGGTCGCTGCTCACCATGAGGGACCTTCGCTGACGTTTGTGAGAGCCCTCAAGGTGAGCAGCCGCGAAGCGCGTCCGTCGAACCACGAGGGCGGGATGGGGATCAGTCTAGAAACGCCTTGAGCAGTTTCGTGTAGCTCTCGGGCTTTTCGATCATGCCCATGTGGCCGCAGTTATCGACGAGTTCGAGTCTGGCGCCCTTGATGCCGCCCGCGATCTCTTCCGAGTTGTCCGGGGTGATCAACTGATCGCCCTTGCCGGCGATGACGAGGGTGGGGACTTTGATTTCCGAAAGAAGCGGGCGTGAGTCGGCGCGGCCGATGATGGCTTCGATCTGGTTTGCGAAGGCGTCGACGCCCAGAAGCTCGGCCATCTCGATGAAGGTGATGAGGAGGGGCGCGTCTTCGTGGCGGGCGGG
>JAVBYB010000509.1 GCA_030824255.1 bacterium | reverse complement strand
GCGGCTACTGGCCCTATCGCCGAGCCGGTCGCCCCGCAGCTCCGCATCGTCGCCCTGAAGCGCGCCATGCTGGAAGTCCGCTCGGCCAAGGGCGACAAGTACGTCCACCGTTATTACAACCCCGGCGAGAGCTTCATCGTCCGCGTCGGCGCCGGCTTCACGGTCACCGCTGAAGACGGCACGGCCTTCGAATGGAAGCTGGGCGACCAGTCGCTCGGCCTTCTGCAGACCGAAGGCGGCCCGGTGTTCTCGCAAAGCGTCGATCAGGCGGCGCAGCGCCAGCCGGTCGATCTGCCCCCGCCCCCCGTCACCACCCTTCCGTCCGAAACCGACGCCAACGCTGCCGCGCCCACGGGCACGCCCGGCGCGACCCCGGCTGCTCCGCCGAAGCCGCGTCCCCAGCTTCGCCCGGCCAACCCGGCTCCGGCCGCCTCGGCCACGCCGGCACCCGTCGAAACGCCCCCTCCGGCGCGCGACCCCGCGCTGGACGCCTATCCCGATCAGGTCCCGGCCCCCACGCCGGCCGGCGAGTAATTCCGCCGAAAACCCATCAAACCAGTGGCCGCGCGACGTCCTGTCGTGCGGCCCCTTGTCATTTTTGGGCTACCTTTACTGCGTAGGCCAAAGGCCCCAAATGTCGGCAACGGCCTAACCGGACGCGCCAGATGAGCCACGACATCAACCACATCCGCCCCTGGCGCACGATCACGCGGCGCAAGTCGCGCCAGATCCGTGTCGGCAATGTGCTGGTCGGGGGCGATGCGCCCATCACCGTCCAGTCGATGACCAACACGCCGACTTCTGATGCGAAGGCCACCATCGACCAGATCCGCGGCCTCGAAGAAGCCGGCGCCGATATCGTCCGCGTCTCATGCCCAGACGAAGACTCAACCGCCGCGATGCCGGAAATCTGCCGCGCCGCGAAAGTGCCGATCGTCGCCGACATCCACTTCCACTACAAACGCGGCATCGAAGCGGCGAAGGCGGGCGCTGCCTGCCTCCGCATCAATCCGGGCAATATCGGCAACGCCTCGCGGGTGAGAGAAGTCATCCAGGCCGCCAAGGACCATGGCTGCTCCATGCGCATCGGCGTCAATGGCGGCAGCCTCGAACGCCATCTCCTCGAAAAATACGGCGAGCCCTGTCCGGAAGCCATGGTCGAAAGCGCGCTCGATCACGCGCGCATCCTCGATGACAACGACTTCCACGAATACAAGATTTCGGTGAAGGCCTCCGACCCGTTCCTCACCGTCGCAGCCTATCACCAGCTCGCAGACGCCACTGACGCGCCGCTGCACCTGGGCGTCACCGAAGCAGGGGGCCTGCGCACCGGCACGGTCAAATCCGCCATCGGCATCGGCTCCATGCTCTGGGCTGGCATTGGCGACACCATCCGCGTCTCGCTCTCCGCCGAACCCGTGGAAGAGATCAAGGCCGGCTATGAAATCCTGAAATCGCTCGGCTTGCGCACGCGCGGCGTCAACATCATCTCGTGCCCCTCCTGCGCCCGCCAGGGCTTCGACGTCATCCGCACGGTCGAGGCGCTCGAACTCCGCCTCGCCCACATCCAGGAGCCGATCTCGCTCTCCATCATCGGCTGCGTCGTCAACGGTCCGGGCGAGGCCACCATGACCGACCTCGGCTTCACTGGCGGCGGCAAGGACGCCGGCATGATGTACGTCTCTGGCAAACCCGACCACAAAGTCTCCAACACCGATATGATCGACAAGATCGTCGCCCAGGTCGAAGCCCGCGCCGCCATCCTCCGCACCGCCAGAGAAGCCGCAGCCAAGGCCGCGGAATAGCGCGCGTCCTGCCCCGGCGAAGCTGGGGAAGGCGGCATGCGAAGCATGCGTTTGTGAAAGGCTAGATCTTCTCGCTGATCCGGATCGCCAGCTTGCAGCCCGTGCGGATCACCGCCGAGAGCAGCGGATAGGCCGGCGCCTCGGCAGCGCCCTCGGACGCCGCCAGCTCCTTGTGAGCCACTTCCTCTTGCTGGAACTTGGCCATCTTCGCCGCCAGCTCATCCTCGCCAGCCGCAGTCAGCTCGGAAACCTGATCGCCATAATGCTCCTCGATCACGGTCTCCACCGCCTCGGTGCACGCATGCGCGGCCTTCTCGCCCAGCAGCGCGGTGCCTACGCCCAGCGCATAGCCCGCTGCATTCCACAGAGGCGACATCACCGTCGGCCGCACGCTCCCGGCGGCCAGCATCCGGTCGAACGCGTCGAGATGGTCCTGCTCCTCGGCCGCCATCTCCTTGAGCTGTCCGACGATGCGTTCCTTGCCCTGCTGCCGCTCGAACACAGCCAGCTGCCCGCGATAGATCGCAACTGCGCCATACTCGCCCGCATGATCCACGCGCAGCATCTCGTCCCGGCGGTCGCGGCGCAGCGTCATGCCAGATCACTCATGGCTGCACCGGCTCGTTCGCGGTGTCGGTGCGCATCGGCGGCTGGCTCGCCGCATAAAGGCTGATCCCTGCGAGGATCATAGACCAGACGGCATTGAGCCCGGCCATCGACAGGCCCCATGGCTCATCGTTCGGCACGCGCCACAGCGCGTCCTTGCAGGAGGGGATGGCCTGAGGGCGGCTCAGGATTTCGGAAAGGGGAACGTCCTCGGGCAGCGCGCCGCCGCTCACCGCGGTGCAGCCCGCCGGCCCCGGCGCCAGATCCCATTCGAACAGGGAATGCCAGGCGGCGATGACAAAGCCGACAAGGAAGGTCGCCGCCAGCAGCAGAGAGAAAGTGGTCATCAGCCGGGGTCCGGCCCCGCGCCACTTCAGGGCGATCGCGATCATCGCAATCGGCCCGGCGGCAAAATAGACATACCTCTGCCACCAGCACATCTGGCAGGGGGCCTGGTTGAGGGCTATCTCGAAGAAGTAGGCGAGGGCGAGCGTCGCCGCCGACGCAAGGAGGGCGACAAGCGGCCACCTCTCCCTATCCAACGGCAACTTGCTCATGGCTGAACGTTATCCGGGGGGGATAGGGCGGCAATGCGACCAAACGGCTTTCCCCTGATGTTGACGTTGCGTTGATC